>JAGHVP010000104.1 GCA_018064305.1 Candidatus Equibacterium intestinale
ATCCGAGGGAGTGGCGCTTCCCGGCGTGTCCTCCGGATTTTCTCCCGGTTTGTCCTCCGGCTTATCACCCGGCTTGTCGCCGGAATGGTCATCGGGCATAACTATTTCAGGCTCCTGGCACGCCACAATCAGCGCCGGCGCTGCCAGAGCCAGGCACAAGGCAGCAATCAAGGCAGCCGGGAACCTGCCCGCTGCCCTGAACATCAGTTTAATATCCATTCGGGAAGTCATTTATGCCCCAAATGTACGTAAATCCGCACAAACCGCAAAAATACTATTTGTGCCGCACTGCAAGCTCCTCTTCGAGGTCCTTTATGCCGAATCCCATCTGCTCGCAGAGCACCAGGAGGTGGTACACAAGGTCGCCGGCTTCGTAGAGGAAACGTTCCTTGTTGCCGTCAACTGCCTCTATCACCATTTCCACAGCCTCCTCTCCCACTTTCTGGGCAATCTTGTTCACACCTTTGTTGAAGAGATATGTGGTGTAGTGTTCGGCAGGCATCTTTGCGTGACGGTCGCGGATGCAGGCTTCGAGGGTGCCCAGGAACCCTTCGTTCTCACGGGTGTCGAAGCATGCCGTGGTGCCGCGGTGGCATGTGGGGCCGTCGGGATGAGCCTTTATCAGCAGAGTGTCCATATCGCAGTCGGGATACATCTCCACTATGTGCAGGAAGTTGCCGCTGGTCTCACCTTTGGTCCAGAGTGTCTGACGGCTGCGGCTGAAGAAAGTCACAAGGCCGGTCTCTACGCTTTTCTGGAAAGCTTCGGCATTCATATAGCCCAGCATCAGCACTTTCAGTGTATCAGTGTCCTGTATTATGACGGGAAGCAGCCCGTCGGCACACTTTTCAAGCTTAAAATCTTCGAATTTCATAGTCTTACAGGTATATTCATTTTTGATAATTCTTTTTTGAGGACCGGTATCGGAATCTCGTTGTTGTGGAAGATGGATGCAGCAAGGGCGGCATCGGCCCGGCCTTCCGTAAGGACATCGGCTATATGCTGCACGCAGCCCGCACCACCGCTGGCAATTATGGGGATTGAGAGCAACCCTGCCAGTGCCGCATAGGTATCGCACGGATACCCGTCTTTTGTGCCGTCGTGGTCCATGGATGTGAACAGCAGCTCCCCGGCTCCGCGCTCCTGTGCCTCATGGGCCCAGTTGAAGAGCTCTTTGTCGGAAGGCACCCGCCCGCCGTGAGTGGTGGCGGTCCACCGCCCGTCAATCTGCTTTGCGTCAATTGCAATCACCACGGACTGGCTGCCGTAGCGCCCTGCAATCTCATCTATCAGATGCGGATTGCGGATAGCTGCGCTGTTGACGCTGATCTTGTCGGCCCCCGCATCAAGCAGACGCGCGGCATCATCCAGCGAGGAGATCCCGCCACCTACTGTGAAAGGGATATTGATTTCCGCGGCCACACGGGACACCAGCGAGCAGAAGGTGCCGCGCCCCTCGATTGTGGCGCTGATATCGAGATAAACCAGTTCGTCCGCCCCTTCGCGGGCATATTTCGCCCCAAGCTCCACGGCATCGCCCACATCGCGCAGCCCCACGAAGTTCACACCTTTCACGGTGCGCCCGTCCTTTACGTCAAGACAGGGTATTATGCGTTTTGCAACCATTCCCGAAGCTGTTTCAAGGTTATTCTGTTTTCATATATAGCCTTCCCCACTATCACACGGCGCAGCCCGGCATCGTCGAGGCGCTCTATGTCAGACATCGAGCTTATGCCGCCGCTCACAGTGAAATCTATCGCAGGCCAGCGGCCCTGAAGGTCGGTGTAGAGGTCAAATGCCGGCCCCCGCAGCATTCCATCCTTCGAGATGTCGGTGCAGATTATCTGGCTTACAGAAGGGAAAAGCCCGATAAGGTCATCTATTGTCATGTCCACATCCTCGAGCCATCCGTTGACAGAGACCCTGCCGTTCCGCAGGTCCGCACCCAGGATGATCTTTTCTGGACCGAAAGCCATGAGCCATTCGTTGAAAAGCTCTGGCTGCTTCACTGCCACACTGCCGCAGATGGCATACGTTGCGCCATATTCGAACACAGCGCGCAGCGCATCGGTACTCTTGATGCCGCCGCCCAGCTCCACCTCGAGCGAGGTGCGCGAGGCAATCTGCTCAAGCACCTTCAGGTTCTGTGGTCCGCCCGCCTTCGCGCCGTCGAGATCCACCAGATGGAGGCGGCGGATGCCTGTCTCTTCATAGCGCAGCGCCATATCGAGCGGCTGGGCGTCGTAGCACCTGCTGCGGCTGTAGTCGCCCTGCGAAAGCCTTACGCAGCGCCCTTCTATTATATCTATTGCAGGTATTATCTGTATCATATTTCAAGGAAGTTCTTAAGGATTGCAGCACCAGTAGCACCGCTTTTTTCCGGATGGAACTGGCATCCGTAGAAATTGCCATGGCAAAGGGCGCCGCTGAAAGTCTGGCCCTCACCTTCTGTGGCAGAATGAGTCGTGGTGCAGATTGTATCACTGCAGACCTCCGGGAAGAAAGAGTGCACATAGTAGACATAACTGCCCTCCGGCAGCCCTTTGAACAGAGGTGAAGAGAGGTTTGAAATGGTATTCCAGCCCATGTGGGGGATTTTCAGCCCCGGCTGCGGAGCGAATCTGCGCACATCAGTGTCAAATATCCCGAGGCACCCGCAGTCTCCCTCTTCCGAGCGGCGGCACATTATCTGGGCCCCAACACATATGCCCAGCACCGGCTGGGTGAGCGTAGGGATGAATTCTGCAAGCCCTTCTGCGCGCAGGGCCTCCATTGCGACAGATGCATCGCCCACACCGGGCAGCACCACATGTCCGGCCTGCCTCAGCACCTCCCTGTCCGAAGTGAGCACCGGGCTGCATACCCCTGCCCGTTTCAGAGCGTTCACCACCGAGCGGATATTGCCCACACCGTAATCAACAATTGCGACCATACTATATCATCCCCTTGCTGCTTGCGATATCATAATTGAATTCACGGCGGTACACAGCCTGGCGCAGCGCACGTGCAAAAGCCTTGAACACACCTTCTGCAAGATGGTGGTTGTTTTCACCCACGGCACGGATGTGCAAGTTGCAGCACATCGCACAGGCAAGCGACTGGAAGAAATGGCGGAACATCTCGGTAGGCGTGTCACCAACATATTCCCGTGTGAATTCCACATCCCATGCAAAATCAATCCTTCCGCCAAGGTCCAGCAGCACCAGCGCATCACACTCGTCCATAGGGAGCGCGAATCCGTAGCGTTCTATTCCGGCCTTGGTGCCGAGAGCCTTCTTCAGCGCCTCGCCCAGCGCAATCGCAACATCCTCCATGGTGTGGTGCTCATCAACCTTCAGGTCGCCCACAGCCTCGATCTGAAGACCGATGCCGGAATGGTGGGCAATCTGGTCAAGCATGTGGTCGAAGAAATTCAGACCTGTAGAGATACTGCTCGGGATACGGCCGTCCAGGTCCACCTCCACACGGATGGATGTCTCACTGGTTGCACGCTCCACCATTGCATATCTGGTCTCGCGGTGAAGATAATCAGCTATCTCGCTCCACGAAGAAGCCTTGAGCGCACAGCCTTCACTACTTCTGCATCCCTCGATGTCGAGCAGGATGGCCTTGCAGCCGAGGTTGGCGGCCAGGGCGACGTCTGTAGCACGGTCACCTATCACAAAACTTTCCGCAAGGTTGTATTCCGCATTGTCGAGATACTTGCCGAACATTCCTGTACCCGGCTTGCGCGTAGGCTGGTTGTCGGCCGCGAAGGTGCGGTCTATCAGCTCGTCGGCAAACACGACGCCTTCACCTGCAAGTGTCTCTTTCATGACACGGTGCGGTCCTTCGAATGTTTCGTAGGGGAAGCTGTCGGTGCCCAGGCCGTCCTGGTTGGTGGCAAGCACCAGCTCATATCCAAGCCCGGCTATGCTGCTGAGGGCAGAGATTGCCCCGGGAACGAACTGGAACTTGTCAAAACTGTCTACCTGCTCGCTGGGCATGGGCTCGACCAGGATGGTGCCGTCGCGGTCTATGAACAGAACTTTCTTAGGATTCATATTGTTTGATGATTTCAATCAGTTTTACATTTTCTTCGGGAGTTCCTATGGTGATGCGCAGGCAGCCTTCACATCCCTTTACACGCGAGCGGTCGCGCACAATAAGACCACCCTGTATCAGCCTGTCATACAAGCCTTTTGGATTGCCCACACGCACCAGCAGGAAGTTGGCCCGCGAGGGATAGACCTTCTGGACGCAATGGCATGAGAGCAGCTGTTCAGCCACTTTCCCGCGCTCGTGCACCAGGGTGCGCACCTGCTGGGCCACATCGTCTGCAAGAAGCTCAGCCGCCAGGTTCAAGGTGTCGGTGCCGATGTTGTAGGGATATTTAACCCTCTTCATCAGCGATATGATATATGGATTGGAGATGGCAAGACCTATCCTGAGACCCGCCAGACCATAGGCTTTCGAAAGTGTCTGCAGCACAATCAGGTTACTGTATTTCTCTGTAAGCCGGGCCACACCTTCTCCATCTGCAAAATCGATATATGCCTCGTCTACCACCACGATGCCTCCGAATCTCTTCACAAGAGCCTCTATTTCATCAACGGGGAAGGCATTGCCGGTGGGGTTGTTGGGGGAACAGAGGAAAAGCAGTTTGCAGCGGTTGTCGGCAGCGGCCAGGATTGAATCCGACGGAAGCGAGAAATCTTCATTCAGCTGCACCTGCACCGCCTCTACATCATTGATATCGGCACACACCTTATACATTCCGTAGCTCGGGGCAATCATAACTGCCTTGTCAACGCCCGGAGTACAGAAGATGCGGTAGCAGAGGTCTATCGCCTCGTCGCTGCCGTTGCCCAGGAAAAGGCGGTCGGGCGCCACCCCCTTCATCTCTGCAATCATCCCCCTCACCTTCTCTTTCAAGGCAGTGGACGGATATCGGTTGACTCCTGTGTCATACGGGTTTTCGTTGGCATCCAGAAGGATTCCAAGCTCGCCCTTATACTCGTCGCGTGCTGTTGAATAGGGCTCGAGGGCCGCAATGTTCCTGCGCACCAATGTTTTGCAATCAATCATCTTCCATTCTGTATTTCACCGCCGCGGCATGAGCGTCCAGCCCCTCCGCACCGGCCATTGTAATTATTGTCTCTGCCAGAGAGCCCAGGCCTTCGCGGCTGAGTTCCTGATACGTTATAGAGCGCATGAAACTGTCCAGTCCGATGCCGCTGTATGCAGCTGCCAGCCCCATGGTGGGGAGAGTGTGGTTGGTGCCTGATGCATAGTCTCCCGCACTTTCGGGCGAATAGTTGCCTATGAACACACTGCCCGCCGCAGTAATCTGCTCCGCTGCCTCCCAAGGGTTTTCCAGCGGCACGATAAGGTGCTCCGCCGCATAGCAG
>JAGHVP010000184.1 GCA_018064305.1 Candidatus Equibacterium intestinale
GGAACAAAACATCCCCCCCCGGCGTTCCCGGCTAGACAATCGCATCGTAGCTAGGAAGTGGCACAGACAGGGCCGCCGCTGGAGCGTGCCATATCTGCCGCGGGAGGATGTTTGCTTTTCGCCTGAGCGCAGCAAAGAGAGCACGTCCTCCCGCGCAGCATATGGCCGCGGAAGCTATGGTGGACCGCGGAAGCCCCAAGGACCGAGAAACTGACCAAGAACCGGGGCTGGATGTCGCAGAAGCCCTGGCGGACCGCGAAAGCCCTGGCGGACCGCGGAAGCCAAGGCGGTCTTCGTATACCGGCAGTCTACTCTGCGGGCTGTCCTGGTTGTTCCTGAGGTGGCAGGGGGTCGCCGCCAAGCGGTTCAACCGGGTCGCCGCCGGTGACACAGGATGTGAAAAGTGCAGGAGCCAGCACGGCAAGTCCAAGGGTGAGCCCGGCAACGCGTGTCACACGGCCAAGACGCCTGCGCGCCTCGAGCTGTTCTTCAAGATAGATGACTTCCTGCTCGCACTTCGGGCATGTGCCGCTGCAATGTCCCTGATGTTTGCATTCAGATGTCACAAACTCGATGTCGTTTTCAAGTGCTATTTGTCTGCGGATCTCCTTGAGAGCCTTACAAATTTCCTTTCCTCTTTCCATGGGGATCGATTTTATATGTCAGTCTTTCAAAATTATCATAACCAAGTGCCTTCAAAGCCGCAACGCCTGCCTCAACGTCATCCTCAGTGTTGAATCCAGGAATCAGCGGAACCCTGACAAGGCATGATGAGGCACGGCCCGCCTCAGCTATATATTCAAGGTTGGCAAGGACCTTTGAATTGTCGGCCCCCGTGTAGCTTGAATATATTTCAGGATTCATATCCTTTACGTCTACTATGAACGAATCCACCGAGGGCATCACGCTCTGCAGCAGTTCTTTATCCACATTCAGCGAAGTCTCGAGGCAGATCTTCCACCCACTTCCGCACACAGCGCGGAACTCATTGATAAAATCAGCCCGCAAAAGCGGCTCGCCTCCTCCGAAAGTCACCCCACCCCCTGTTGCCAGGAAATATAGGTTGTCTTTCTTCACCTCGTCATAGAGTTCGGCGGCACAATAGCTTTTATGCGGGAAGGACATCGACAGTGTCTGAGGATTGAGACAGTACCTGCACCTCAGAGGACACGACATGAACACCACAAGGGTGGTGACACCTTCACCGTCCACTCCTATCCGCAAACGCGCTATTGCTGAAATCTCGGCTGCCATCGGTACAATTGTATATAGATAAATACAGAAACCACCTGAATCTTACAGCTCAGCCATCATTTTTGCCGCAAACCGCGACGCGCTGCCAGCCTCGCCAAGCAGAGAGTTGTGAGCTGCATAGCCGGAAAGCATCTCATCCCGGTAAGCAGAATCGGAAAGCAGCCTTTCCAACTCGGCGGCAAGCGATGCACCGGTGCAGATGTCCTGCAGGAACTCTTTGAATATCAGCTTGTCGAGAGCTATATTGGCAAGACTCACGTACTTCGTTTTCATAAAGGCGTTCATTATCTTGAAAGACAGCGGATTGGTGCCCCAGCACACCACCTGGGGCGTGCCTATGATTGCTGTTTCGAAGCTGGCAGTGCCGGAAGCCACAGCAGCCGCCGCGCTGTGCTTGAGCAATGCGTAGGTCTGGTCGCGCACAATATGGATCCTGCTGCCGGAAATGTACTCAGCATAGAGTGTATCGTCTACCGAAGGGGCTGCCGCCACCACGAACTGGCACCCGCCAAGCACCGGTGATGCGGCCGCAAGACGCTCCAGCTCCAGGAAGCGCGGCATCAGGAAGCGTATCTCCTGGGTGCGGCTGCCGGCAAGCAGGGCCACCACGGGCCGTGCCGGGTCCAGGCCGCAGGAGGCGCAGAACTCTTCGCGTGAAGGTGCAGCGTCCAAAGCAGCAGAAATGCTGTCTTTCAAGGGATTGCCCTCAAACACAACATCCATCCCGTGCTTTGCGAAATATGCTGGCTCGAACGGGAAGATTACAAACATCCTGTCGACATATTTCTTGAGTCGCCTGATTCTCCCCTCGCGGGAAGCCCATACCTTCGGGGCGATATAATAAAACACCTTGATACCATGTTCGTGGGCGAATCCGGCTATCTTGAGGTTGAATCCGGGATAGTCTATAAGTATCAGGGCATCAGGCTTGTTTGCAAGGATATCAGCCTTGCAGGAAGAAAGGTTGCGACGCAGCTTGCCGGCCTTGGCCAGCACTTCCACCACCCCCATCACGGCGCCGTCCTTGTAGTGGTGCACCAGCCCGGGTGCCACTGAGGCCATCTTGTCGCCGCCCCAGTAGCGGAAAGTGGCGGAGGGGTCCTGCTCAAGGATCCCCTGCATCAGCAGAGAACCGTGCAGGTCGCCAGAAGCCTCACCTGCTATGAGATAGAAAGAAGCCATGGCCGACTAGTATCCCCAGAGCTTGCTCAAGCGCTCAAGCTCGTCATAATCAGTGGTATCGACCTTGTGAGGCACAATGGTGATATAGTTGTCGCCGTTCAGGATGTGGTCGTCGAGGACATCGTCGCCAGGTGCCATGTTTAAGAACTCGCCCACCATCCATATCTGCTCACGTCCGCGGGGGGCGTTCTGGCGCTCGAACTCCTTGATCCAGCGTCCGCGTCCGCGGCATGCCATCTTTATTCCGCGGCAGTCTTCCGGAGAGATGTCGGGGAAGTTGATGTTCAGGAACACACCGTTCACAGGCGGCTCGTCGAAGAAATTCGCCATTATCTCGCCTGCATACTCTTCCACTATCGAGAAGTCAGGGTCGGGATCGTGAGTGCATATTGAAAAGCCGGCAGAAGGTATTCCGTAGATTGCAGCCTCCTTGGCAGCTCCCAGGGTACCCGAATAGGCCTCTGCAGCCGATGCGTTGGAGCCGTGGTTGATGCCAGAGACAACAATGTCAGGCATGCGCCCCTCGTCTATGAACATATTGATGCCGAGCTTTGCGCAGTCGGTGGGAGTGCCGTCGAGCGTGTAGTAACGCACACCGCCCAGCTCGTCGGTAGGCTCTATGTCTTCGATATGCTCCAGATGCATCGGGCGGTCCATGGTGAGGGCCATACCCATTGCAGACTGGTTGAACTTCGGGGCCACCACTGTGACATCGCCGTATTTCCTGAAAATCTCAGCCAGGCAGTGGATTCCTTTTGCCGATATTGAATCGTCGTTGGTAATCAGAATGTCTCTTGTCATTTCTAATAATTATTTGTGCAAATGTACGACATTTCTCATAATATTTATTATCTTTGCGCGCGACTTCGTGGAACAATGCGGAGCCATTGTAAAAGCAATTTTTAAGTTCAATTATTTTATAACAAATCACAATGAAAAAAATTAAAGTAGGTATCAACGGATTTGGCCGTATCGGTCGTTTTGTATTCCGTGCAGCTCAGAACAGAGAAGACATCGAAATCGTAGGCATCAATGACCTTTGCCCTGTAGACTATTTGGCATACATGCTCAAATATGACACAATGCACGGCGCATTCGAAGGCACTATCGAGGCAGACGTTGAGAACAGCAAACTCATCGTTAACGGCAAGTCAATCCGCGTAACTGCTTGCAAAGACCCCAACGAACTCGCATGGAACGAAGTTGAGGCTGAATACGTAGTTGAGTCAACCGGTCTTTTCCTCACTAAGGAGAAAGCACAGGCACACATCAACGCCGGCGCCAAATATGTTGTTATGTCAGCTCCTTCAAAGGACGACACTCCTATGTTCGTATGCGGTGTGAACTTTGACAAATATGTTAAAGGCACTCAGTTCGTATCAAACGCATCTTGCACAACCAACTGCCTTGCTCCCATCGCCAAGGTTCTCAACGACAAATGGGGCATCACAGACGGTCTTATGACAACTGTTCACTCTACAACTGCTACTCAGAAAACTGTTGACGGTCCTTCATTGAAAGACTGGCGCGGTGGCCGTGCTGCTTCTGGCAACATCATCCCTTCATCAACAGGTGCTGCAAAGGCTGTAGGTAAAGTTATCCCCGAGCTCAACGGCAAACTCACTGGTATGTCAATGCGCGTTCCTACCCTCGACGTTTCAGTTGTTGACCTTACTGTAAACCTCGCTAAGCCCGCTAAATACGACGAGATCTGCGCAGCTATGAAAGAGGCTTCACAGAACGAGCTCAAAGGTGTTCTCGGTTACACTGAGGATGCAGTCGTTTCAAGCGACTTCCTGGGTTGCACACTCACTTCAATCTTCGACGCAAAGGCTGGTATCGCTCTTACCGACACTTTCGTTAAGGTTATCTCTTGGTACGACAACGAGATCGGTTACTCTAACAAAGTTCTCGAGCTCATCGCACACATGGCAAAAGTTAACTGCTGATCACACATATCCCGAAACTGAAAAAGCCCGGCCTGCGCCGGGCTTTTTTTTTAATGGCAGCTGAAGTAACCGGGATCAGATGATGGTAATGATGTTGGAAAAACCCGTAATCTCAAAAACCTCTTTCACCTGCTGCTTCATGTTGCGCAGAACCATAGAGCCACCTTTTGAAGAAACAGATTTCTGCAACATCAGAAAAAGCCTGAGCCCCTGGCTTGAGGTATACTCCATGTTTGAACAGTCGATATCTATGTCAGGAGCGGCATCCGCCATGAGAGGAGCGATATCTGTCTGGAACTTTTCCGCATTGGTGGTGTCCACTCTGCCTGCAAGTTTTACAAGCGTCTTAGCGCCTTCTTTTACAATTGATACATCCATATCTACTTGATTTTAATAGTCATTACCGTAATATCATCATTCTGATTGTTTCCATCCGTAAAGGCGTGTACATCATCGACCAGAGTGTTGCATGTATCACATGCACTTCCATGTCCGATGTGAGCCGCAGCCCAACGGAGAAGCCTTTCTTCACCGTACTGGGAATTGTCGGAACGTTCTGCCTCTGTAACGCCATCAGTATAAATAACAAGTTCAGCACCTTTTTCAAGTCTGGTAATCTGTTCTTTATATTTGAAGCCCGGCATTATGCCCACGGCCAGATTCGGCACAGCCGGCAGGAAGGCACCATTCACCACAATAGGGTTGTGCCCTGCATTGCAATAGCGGAATTCACCCGTTTCCAGATTTATGCTGCCCAAGAACAGCGTCACGAACATACCGGTATCGTTTCCGTCACAAAATGCATCGTTGACCTTATAGACCACTTCGTCTAAAGGCAGTCCCAACCCTAGAATAAAACGGATTGCCGAACGGGTTATAGCCATGAACATCGAAGCCGGGACACCTTTGCCTGACACATCCCCTACTGTAAAATAAAGGATATTGTCTTTTATGATAAAGTCGTAGAGATCTCCCCCCACCTCTCTTGCCGGCAGCAGTGTTGCGTGCAGGTCTACCATTTCATTGTGTGGAAAATTCCTGGGGAGCATTGCCATCTGAATAGCGTTTGCAATGTTCAGTTCACTCTCGAAACGCTCATTTGCAGCCGTGGTAGCCTTTAGGTCACTGATATAATCTGTCAACGACTTCTGCATCACTTCAAACGAATCGCGCAACTTGCTTATTTCGTCATCGTAGCGGAGCTCAGGCAGACAAGTATTGAAATTCCCCTGAGCTATGCTGAGTGCCGATGATGAAATTTCAGCAAGAGGTCTGGTAAGGTGACGGATTGTCAGATACGACACCACAAAAAGCACAAGAAGCCCTAACAATCCTATAAGAATCAGCACCATGTGCATCTCAGAAGTGCGTGCAAGCACCTCTTTATAATCGCATGTCATGTAAGCATGCCACCCGTTTGAAAGCGGGCCAAACACTGCAAAAGAGATTTTAGCCCCCTGTGAAAAACGGCGCACACCTGATTCTCCACTCATAATGGCGTCGGCAAGCTCTCTGATGCCGGAAGAACTGCCGGATTTATCCACCAGAGAATACAGGTTCTTGCCGGCATATTCCTCTAACGGACCGATAGAGACAAAAAGCCCATTGCGGCTCACAAGCGAAACTGCAGAAGACTTGTACGGTTTGATATTGGAAAGAATCTCCGATATCCAGGAAATAGGGATATCGGCCGTCATCACAGCATACACTTTACCAGATTCATCTTTCAGAGGGAGGCTGTATGTGGACATAAGAATCTGTGCTCCTCCCTCATCGAAATAAGGCTCGCTCCAGCAGGCCTCTCCACTCTCTGCCGGCACTTCATACCACTCAAGTTGAAAATAATTGTTCTGTTCGGTGCCGAGCTGTTTCGAATGCAACTCCCCATCTTCGTTCAGGAATGAATATGGCGAGAAGAAATATCTTCCGGGATAATACGATTCCGCAAAAGCCACTGCACTTCCCACTATATCAGGATTCGATTTCACTATGTTGTCGGTGATACGGTACATGTATTCCGGATCATCAAGGTGTTCGGCAACCATCCATGCAGTGCCGTTTACAGTGGCCTCCACCCCGCTCAGTGTTTTTTCAATGTCGCTCACTGCACCGCCGAGCAGCGCCTGTGCCGACCTGGTGGCCTCATCTGCTATCAGTTTGTGCGAAGATATCGCGGCCACTACGATAGCAGCAAGAAACAATATGGACGTAAGCAGCAGAATGTTGAGACTGAGCCTTGCCGAAAATGATTGGTCGTGTCTTTTCATCTGGATGCCGTTTTCCACATTATGCTACTCTGAGCTTCATGACGAATATATTGCACTTGTTTTCAAAGTGGTAGTCTACAGTATCCATCATCTTCTTGCAGACGAAGATGCCGAGTCCGCCTATGGAGCGTTTTTCCAGCGGCGCAGTGATATCGGGGTCTGGTGCTGCCAGAGGATCGAACTGTATTCCTCCGTCGCGGAAGCCTATTGTGAGCAGGCTGCCTTCACGTTCTGTCCACACCTCGATCCATGTAGAACCCGAGTAAGCCAAGATATTCTCTTCAACTTCCTCCACGCAAAGTCTGATCTTGAATTTACAGTCTTCTGAAAGGCCGTCTACCTCAGCGCTGTTCAGCACAGCCTCTATTATTTCAGCATTTCTGCCTTCTACAGGTTCGAATTTGTGTTTCATATTGTAGTTATCAATTATGATTAAGTATGCAGTTAAAAAAAATAAGCCGGTAAAGATTTATGTTGGATTTTTCATGTATTTCGAATGCGGAAAGAGGGAGCGTAGCCATAGTTACATGACCGATTAACAAATTTAAAAGACAGAAAAAACACACATAAAGATTACCACATTATTTCTCAATGATTCCTAAGGACAAAAATAATACATTTCAACGACAAAAAAAAGTCACGACAAACTTATTAGAAGCTGTTTAAATTTGATTGCCGGATTTAAACAGTTTCTTGAACGAGATGAGTGGCGTGTAACTATGGCAGTAAATATCCAGTCAGCAGCAACTCCTACAGAGGAGGCCCCTTTCTTATCAAGAATATGTATCCGCCAGCATGGTAACACCTTCAGGCATCTCATGGAAGTGTCTCGATTGTATTTGCCAAGTTCATCAGAAACTTCACTGCCACATGCACATTTTCTTTCAAAATGGACATTCTGACTTCTGGCAAAAGTACCTGCAGTATAGATTATGATGTCGGCATCCTTCATCATCCCGTAGCCTCCTCCGCCTATTTTTGGT
Organism: Candidatus Equibacterium intestinale; assembly: GCA_018064305.1. Lineage (GTDB taxonomy): Bacteria > Bacteroidota > Bacteroidia > Bacteroidales > UBA932 > Equibacterium > Equibacterium intestinale. The sequence goes on from JAGHVP010000184.1 coordinate 7,636, forward strand.
CATAATACCTATATTCATAGAGAATGAGTATTGCAATTGACCTGAATTTGATAGTCATACAAAAGAAATGAAACACTTCAAATAGAACTTTTTATGTAAGTTTGCAAAAAAAACATGAAGTTCGGCAAACTATTCACAGCAGCATGCTGCCTCTCGCTCACCATTTTTCAGACCATGGCTCAGGAACACGGCCGCCTGCGCGACTACGGCATCACTCCGGGCATTTTCGAGCCGGGGCAGTGGAATGCAATAACTGACGTGCCTGGTGTCACTGTGGGGCATGTGACCCTTATCGGAAAAGAGATGCGCACCGGCGTCACTGCCATTGTGCCGCACCAGGGCAACCTGTTCACTCAGAAGACTCCGGCAGCGGTGTATGTGGGCAACGGCTTCGGAAAGTTGTGCGGCACCACTCAGGTGTGCGAGCTTGGCAACATCGAGGTGCCGGTGATCCTTACAAACACGCTTAGTGTAGCGCAGGGAATCGAGGGTGTGATAGATTATACGATTGCCCGCAACCCTGGTTGCCGCAGTGTGAATGCGGTTGTGGGTGAGACTAATGATTCGGGCTTGAACAATATTCAGAAGCGTTTCGTGAGGGCGAAGCATGTGGTGAAGGCGATTGAAAGTGCGAAGAGCGGCCCTGTGGAGGAAGGTCCGGTGGGTGCCGGTGCGGGCACTGTCTGCTTCGGTTTCAAGGGTGGCATCGGAACATCTTCACGTGTGCTGCCGGCCGCCTATGGTGGATATACTGTAGGTGTGCTGGTGCAGACCAACTATGGCGGAGTGCTTGAGATTGACGGCGTGAAGGTGGGCGAAGCTCTCGGGCACTACAGTTTCAAGAATGCCGTGGAGAAAGAGCGTGCCGCAAAGGCTAAGGCTGCTGAGCAGGCGCAGGAGCCGGCTGCTGATGCAGGCAAGACAGCCGACGGCAGGATGCTGGCCGATGCAGAGATGCAGAAGGCTGACAGCAGGATGCTGGCTGATGCAGGCAAGGCGGCCGATGGCGCCGTCAGGCTGAACCCTGACGGCAGCTGTATGATGGTGCTCATCACCGATGCTCCTGTGGACGCGCGCAACCTCGAAAGGATGGCAAAGCGTGTGATGATGGGCATGGCAAAGACCGGCGGAATTGCCTCAAACGGCAGCGGTGACTATGTCATCGCGCTCTCCGTCAGCCCCGACAACCTGATAGACGAATCCAAACCTTTCTATACTCCTACCCTGCTTCAGAACGAGGCGATTTCTCCCCTCTTCGAGGCTGCCATCGAGGCCACCGAAGAAGCTCTCTGGAACTCCCTCTTCGCAGGCTACGACTGCAAAGATCTCAACGGCAACACCGTCCCGGCCCTCCCCATCGACGAAGTAGTGAAGCTGCTGAAATCCAGGGAATAACCAGGACGAGCAGCCTTATGCTCAAACTTTGATACCCCCCGCATCGGACTGTTTCTCGGGCTGGGTACCGGGGACTGTTCACGAAAATGCGGGAAAACGTGAACGGTCTCCCCGCTAGCGGCCGTTTCGAGGTCTGAAAGCCGGACACTGTTCACGAAAATTGCGGAAAACGTGAACGGTCCCCCTGCTAGCGGCCGTTTCGAGGTCTGAAAGCCGGGGAGTGTTCACGAAAACTGCGGAAAACGTGAACGGTCCCACCAATTCCAGTTCTTTCCGGCGCTGAATGCCGGACACTGTTCACACAAATGCGGCAAAACGTGAACGGTCTCGAAAATGAAAGGTGGGGCCGCGCCTCTGCCGCACTGGCAGCTGTGCTGCGGAGCATCTT
>JAGHVP010000176.1 GCA_018064305.1 Candidatus Equibacterium intestinale
CTTATACATCAGGCAGCCACCTTTCAGTGCCGGGTATTTCTTGCACAGCTTGCTGGCAATCTTGGCAAGAGTCTTCGTGGGGGCTATGCCGATGCTGACCGGTATTCCGACCTCCCTCCAAACTCTGGCCGAGAGGTCACGGGCGGTCTGCTGCAGTTTTTCGAGAGGAATCTCCCGCACATCAAGAAATGCCTCGTCGATCGAGTACACCTCGATCTGCGGCACTGCGCTCCGCAGCACACTCATCACCCTGTTGCTCATGTCGCCGTAGAGCTGGTAATTCGACGAGAACACCGCCACATTGTTCTTCTCTATGACATCGCGGGCCTGGAACAGAGGTGTGCCCATCTTGATGCCCAGCGCCTTGGCTTCGTTGCTGCGCGCAACAATGCAGCCGTCGTTGTTGGAGAGCACAACCACAGGCCTGCCGTTGAGGTCGGGCCGGAAAACCCTCTCGCAGCTTGCAAAGAAATTGTTGCAGTCGCAAAGGCCGATCATAAAGGCAGGAAAAGGTACCTAGACTTTTTTGACGAGATAACGCACCACTCCCCAGATGGCGAACTGGTTGTCGGCATCCACACGGATGGGGGAGTAGTCGGGATTTGCAGGAACCAGAAGCGCATGGTCGCCCATGTTCCGGTATCTTTTAAGTGTGAATTCGCCGTCTACGAAGCAGACGGCAAGGCATCCGTCGAACGGCTCAACGCTCTTGTCTATTATGAGCATGTCGCCGTCGTTGATGCCGTCTTCTATCATAGAAACCCCCTTCACCCTTGCGAAGAAGGTTGAAGAGGGATTCCTTACAAGTTCTTTGTTGAGGTCCAGAGCCACATCCATGAAGTCCTCGGCCGGAGATGGAAACCCGGCTGTGACAAATGCAAGCTCCGACTCCTTATCCATTTCAGGACTAGTCGTTTACAGTGGCAAGTGTTTCACGTACCTGAGCCTCAATCTCATCGGCAAGCTGGGGGTTGTCCTTGAGAATCTGAAGCACTGCGTCGCGGCCCTGGCCGATCTTGCTCTCGCCGTAGCTGAACCATGACCCGCTCTTGTGGACAATGTCGTATTCCACCGCCAGGTCCACGATTTCGCCGATCTTGCAGATACCTTCGCCGAACACGATGTCGAACTCTGCCTTGCGGAACGGGGGCGCCATCTTGTTCTTGACGATCTTTGCGCGGGTGCGGTTGCCTGTTGCGGCGTCGCCGTCCTTGAGCTGTGTGACCTTGCGGACATCGATGCGCACTGATGCGTAGAACTTGAGTGCGTTACCGCCTGTGGTGGTCTCGGGGTTGCCGAACATGATGCCGATCTTTTCGCGCAGCTGGTTGATGAAGATGCAGCAGGTGTTGGCGCGTGAGATGTTGGCGGTGAGCTTGCGCAGGGCCTGGCTCATCAGGCGGGCCTGGAGACCCACTTTGTCGTCGCCCATCTCTCCCTCGATCTCTGCCTTGGGGGTGAGGGCTGCAACGGAGTCGATGACGATGATGTCGATGGCACCGCTGCGGATAAGGTTGTCTGCGATTTCAAGAGCCTGCTCGCCGTTGTCGGGCTGTGAAATGAGCAGGGTATCTACGTTTACGCCGAGATTCTTGGCGTATGTACGGTCGAATGCATGTTCTGCATCGATGATAGCTGCGATACCGCCTGCCTTCTGGGCCTCGGCGATAGCGTGGATAGCAAGGGTTGTCTTACCGCTTGATTCGGGACCGTAGATCTCGATGACGCGGCCTCTGGGATATCCTCCGATACCCAGTGCGTGGTCGAGTGCGATCGATCCTGAAGGAATTACGGAAACTGCACAGTCAGGCTGATCTCCCAGTGTCATGATTGAGCCCTTGCCATAATCCTTTTCGATTTTCGAAATGGTTGCCTTCAGCGCCTTGAGCTTCTCCTCGTTTGGCAATGCTTGATTTACCTCTTCTTCTTTAGCCATAGTGATTGTGGTTTTTGGTTGTTGATTGTTATTGATTCGCGAATTTACTAGAAATTCGGCTTGGGTGCGTATTTGTTGTAGAACTCCTCGATGATGGCCACTGCCTCTTCGGGGGTGTCGACCACCTTGAACAGGTCCATGTCTTCGGGGCTGATCATCTTCTCTTCCAGGAGTGTGTTCCTGAACCAGTCGAGCAGGCCCTGCCAGTACTCCTTTCCGTAGAAGATGATGGGGAAGTCAACCAGCTTGTCGGTCTGGATGAGGGTGAGGGCCTCGGAAAGCTCGTCGAGAGTGCCGAATCCGCCGGGCATTACCACGAATCCCTGTGCATACTGCATGAAGATGGTCTTGCGTACGAAGAAATAGTCGTAGTTGATGCTCTTGTCGCTGTCGATATAGGGGTTTGAGTGCTGCTCGAACGGCAGGTTGATGTTCAGACCCACGCTGGGGCCGCCTCCCTGCTTCGCACCGCGGTTACCGGCCTCCATGATGCCCGGGCCGCCACCTGTGATGACACCGAAGCCTATCTTGGTAAGGTGTTCGGCAATCTCCACGGCAGCCTTGTAGTACTTGTTCTGGGGTTTGGTGCGGGCCGAACCGAAAATGGCTACGCAGGGACCTATCTTGGCAAGCTTGTCGTACGACTGCACGAACTCGGACATAATCTTGAATGTGTTCCAGCTGTTTCTGGTCTCAACGTCATTCCACCATTTCGGGCTGAAGCTGCGCCTGATTATTTCTTCTTTGTCGTTTGATATCATTGCTTATGATGTTTTGTGTGATTACATTGAAATTGTTCCTACAAATTTAGTAAATTTGCGTGAAATACATTGAAAAATGAAGCAATTTCTTTTGGGAAAAACTTTGGCTGAGCTCAAAGATGTGTGCGCGGAGTGCGGGATGCCCCGTTTCGCCGCCCAGCAGATGGCCGACTGGCTTTATAAGAAGAAGGTGAGGGATATCGGCGGGATGAGCAACATCTCAAAGGACAACCGTGCGAAGCTGTCAGAAAAGTTCGAGGTGGGGCATATCGCTCCCGTCGAGGTCCTTTCCAGCACCGACGGCACGAAGAAGTATGCCTTCCCCACAGGAGATGAAGGGCAGCTGATAGAATCTGTGATGATTCCCGACCGCGACCGCGCCACCCTCTGCGTCTCTTCGCAGGCCGGCTGCAAGATGGGCTGTGTCTTCTGCATGACGGGCCGCCAGGGCTTCCACGGGCATCTCACATCCCGTGAAAACATCGCACAGTTCATGAATATCGATGAGTCTGACCTTCTCACCAACGCTGTCTTCATGGGAATGGGCGAGCCGCTCGACAACTGGACAGAGGTTAAGAAGGCCATCGAGGTCCTCACTTCAGATTGGGGGTTCGGATGGAGCCCCAAGAGAATCACCCTTTCCACTATCGGTGACCTTGCCACACTGAAAGATTTCCTCGACTCCACCTCATGCCACCTGGCAATAAGCATACACAACCCTTTCGCGGCGGAGAGGGCGGCCCTGATGCCGGTGGAGAACCGCTACCATATCGAAGATGTGCTTGCACTGGTGCGCCAGTACGATTTCAGCGGGCAGCGCCGCATAACATTCGAATACACAATGTTTGCCGGCGTGAACGACACCAAGCGTCATGCCGACGCCCTGGCAAGGCTGCTGCGCGGCCTTCCGTGCAGGGTGAACCTCATCCGCTTCCACCAGATTCCCGACAGCCCGCTCAGGACTTCGGCTCCTGTTGTGATAGAGAACTTTCAGAAACGGCTTGAAAGTTGTGGCATCACCACAACTCTGCGTGCATCGCGCGGTGAAGATATACTTGCCGCATGCGGCATGCTCGCCGGAAAGAATACTGACAGACATTGATTTTTGTTCTAACGGTATCCATTTGCATTACCGCTAGAACAAAATATTGAATAGCAGAACGAATGATAGTATGATAAAAATAGACCATATGCTGAAGAAGATTGTAACGGCAGTGCTGGCTGCACTGCTCTGTGTGCAGATGAGTGCGCAGCGCCCCGTGGTGGGTCTGGTCCTGTGCGGCGGCGGTGCGAAAGGTGCGGCCCACATTGGTGTGCTCAAAGTGCTTGAAGAGAACGACATCCCGGTGGACCTGATTGTGGGTACAAGTATGGGTGCCATCATGGGAGGTCTGTATGCCGTGGGCTACAAGGCTGCGGAAATCGATTCCATCGTGATGCTCCAGGACTGGAACAAGGTGATGAGCGGCGGCACAGACCGTTCGCAGGTCTCATACGAAAGCAAGGCCGACGATGCCCGCCTCATGATAAAGGTGCCCTTCGGAATAGACTTCAGCAAGTCTCTTTCTAAAGAAGAGGAGGAAGATGTGGCAGAGGGCTCAGAGTCTGGAGGGCAGAGCCAGTATGCGCCGGAGGTGTTCAACCTGGGCGGCCTGCCTGTCGGGCTGCTGGGCGGCCAGAACATCTACAGGCTGCTGACCGACTATACTGTGGGCTATCACAACAACTGCGACTTCAACAAGCTTCCCATTCCGTTCGCATGTGTGGCGGTGGACCTTGTCTCTCAGAAAGAGGTGGTGCTCAACAACGGTATCCTTGCAAAGGCCATGCGTGCCTCAATGGCCATCCCCGGTGCGTTCGCTCCTGTGAAACTTGATGATATGGTGCTGGTTGACGGCGGTCTTACCAACAACTATCCTGTGGATGTGGCGAAGGAGATGGGTGCCGACATCATCATCGGAGTCAGGCTGGGCCACGAAGATGAGGTGAACCGCGACTATGAAACCATCGGCGGCATCCTGGGAAGTGTGCTGGAGATTGCAATGTTCGCCAAGATGGACAAGGCTGTGGAAGATACCGACATAATGATAGCACCTTCAGTGAAGGGCTTCAACACAATGAGTTTCGACACCCAGAGCCTCCGCACCCTGATTGACAACGGTGAGGCTGCGGCCCGCAAGGTAGAGGACCAGCTGAAAGAGCTCAGGGTATATCTCAATAAGAAAGAGGCCGAGGCTGCCAACAGTTTCGTGGGACCGGCCCCTCAGAAAAAGGCTCCTGTAAAGGCTATTTCAGTGCGTGACACAATCTCTCTGGCTTCAATCGAGATTGAAGGCGGACAGGGCAGGGAGATAGATGATATCCTTGCCAGATGCAACATAGTCACAGGGAAGGAAATCTCCACTGCCGACATAGAGAAGGCGGTCAACGATATCTATGCTACCGGAGCTTATTCGTCTGTAACATACGCTCTCGACGGCAAGAAGTCGCCTTTCGACCTTGTCATGACAATGGTACCTAACCACAACCACCAGCTCGGCATAGGCCTGCGATTCGACAGCGAAGAGGTGTCGGCGGTGCTGGTTGACGTGGGGCTCAACCGCAACAAGCTGTCGGGGCACAAGCTTGACCTTTCGGGGCGCATTACTGCCAATTACGGCTTCAACGTCAAATATTCATATCAGAATCAGAACACGATGCAGCTGAATGCCGGATACGGCCTGCGGCACTATGATATGAAGATCCTCTCCGAAGCCGACGGAAAATACAACTATCTGGACTATCTCCAGAATGTATTCAACATGTCGGTTTCCACAAAGAGCCTCCGCAACCTCAATACAGAGGCGGGCGCACAGTTCAGGATCTACGACTATCTGTCGAGTACAGACGTACAGGGCATTCCTCCCGTATACAGCACTGCCGACACGCGTGACAAGTTTGTAGGCATCTACGCACGCATGGGTGTGGACAACTTCGACAATGCATCGTTCCCGCGCAAGGGTATCAAGATGGATGCGCGTGCCGACTATTACATGGATGTCACAGATTTCGGCACATATTCTCCGTTCCTTACGGCTCAGTTCTCACTGAAGTGGGCAATGTCTTTCACAAAGCACATCTCGCTGCTTCCGTTCCTGAACACACGTGCCGTTGTGGGCAAGGAGACACCGGCGGTATTCATGAACACCATTGGCGGATATCAGGCGGGGCGCTACTCAGAGCACCAGCTGCCGTTCTACGGACTTACTGGCGTGCTTCCTACAGACCGCCTGCTTGCCATAGGCGGTGCAGACCTGCGCTGCCGGCTGTTCCAGAGCCACTATATCTTCCTTGGTGGAAACTATGCGCGTTCAAGCGACGACATAGCCGGATTCTTCACCAATTCTGGATACATGGGTTACCGTCTGGGCTATGCCTTCGACTTCAAGTTCGGCCCGCTGGAGTTCGACGTCAACTGGAACGACTACACCAGGAAGGCGGGTGCATACCTCAGTCTCGGTTACTGGTTCTGATGACGGATGGACAGGGAACTTCTTTACAAGCGTCTTACAAGGCTCTGCAGTATGAGGGAATACTGCAAGAGTGACATATTGCGCAAGATTGCCGCCGCGGCAGACGAAAATATTGACGCGCAAGAGATAATTTCGCAACTTTGCAGTGAAAAGTACCTCGACGAGAAAAGATATGCATCGGCCTTTGCACGCGACAAGAGTGCGCTGCAGGGGTGGGGCGTCCAGAAGATTCGAGCTGCGCTCCAGGCGAAAAGGGTTGAGAAAGAGGCGATAGAATACGGTCTGCAGCAGATAGAGCCCGAAAAGGCCTCGAAAAAGCTGCGCAGCGTGCTCGAAGCCAAGTTCAAGACTCTGAAGGGCGAGCCGCAGAAAAAGAAGGAGTCGCTGCTGAGGTTCGGACTCGGACGGGGCTATTCATACGGAGAAATACTAAGTATATATGATTCAATCACTTCAAATAAAAACGATTAGACAGCGGTTAGAGACGTTGGGGAGGTATCTTTGACATCCCTGGCAAACTGAAACAGCTGGAAGAAAAACAACTGGCCACCCAGGCCGACGGTTTCTGGAACGACCCCGCAAGTGCGGAGGCGCTCCTGAAACAGATTTCTGCAATCAAATTCTGGACAGACAGCTATGCTGCGGCACAGTCCAAACTGGGCGATGTAGAGGTTCTGTATGATTTCGGCGAAGATGCCGCCGAAGATGCAGAGCAGGCATACGCAGAGCTGGAAAAGGCTGTGGAAGCGCTGGAGCTGCGCAATATGCTTAGCGCCGAGGGCGACAATCTCGGAGCTATCGTGAAAATCAACAGCGGAGCCGGTGGTACCGAGGCAAACGACTGGAGCGCCATGCTCATGCGTATGTATATCCGCTGGGGCGAGCGCAACGGCTACAAGATAACTGTGGCCGACTCCCTCGACGGAGAAGAGGCAGGTATCAAGTCGTGCACAATCGAGTTCGAGGGTGAATATGCCTACGGCTACCTGAAGGCAGAGAGCGGAGTGCACCGTCTGGTGCGCATTTCGCCTTTCAACGCACAGGGCAAGCGGCAGACCACCTTCTCGTCTGTGTTTGTGTATCCACTGGTTGATGACACCATAGAAATTGAAATCAATCCGGCCGATCTGGAATGGGACACCTACCGCAGCAGCGGCGCGGGCGGGCAGAATGTCAACAAGGTAGAGACGGGCGTGCGTGTAAGGCACATCCCCACAGGCATTGTGGTGGAGAATACCGAGACCCGCAGCCAGCTTGACAACCGCCAGAACGCACTGCGCATCCTGAAGTCACACCTCTACGACCTCGAGCTCAAGAAACGCCAGGAGAAGCAGGCCGAGCTGGAAGGACAGAAAAAGAAGATTGAGTGGGGCAGCCAGATCCGCAACTACACCCTCCAGCCCTTCAGGCTTGTGAAGGATGTCCGCACCGGTTTCGAGTCCACCGACACGCAGGGCGTGCTGGACGGCGACCTCAACGAGTTTATGAAAGTATATCTCTTACAGAACGGAAATAATTAAAATCAAAATATCATAAAGAAAATGGAATTCAAGTATGCTCCTATGTTTCAGCTTGGTAAGGATACCACTGAATACTACAAACTGACAAGTGAAGGTGTAAGTGTTTCAGAGTTCGAGGGACACAAGATCCTCAAGGTTTCTCCCGAGGCCCTCACAATGCTTTCAAACGCAGCCTTCCGTGATGTGAACTTCCTGCTCCGCCGCGAGCACAACGCCCAGGTGGCGTCTATTCTCACCGATCCCGAAACCAGCGACAACGACAAATACGTGGCACTCACATTCCTGCGCAACGCAGAAGTTGCAGCCAAAGGCAAGCTCCCTTTCTGCCAGGATACAGGTACAGCCATCATCCATGGTGAAAAGGGCCAGCAGGTATGGACAGGCTTCTGCGACGAGGAAGCTCTCTCGAAAGGTGTGTACAAGACATACACTGAAGAAAACCTCCGCTACAGCCAGAACGCCCCTCTTACAATGTATGACGAGGTCAACACCAAATGCAACCTTCCCGCACAGATCGACATCGAGGCATGCGAAGGTATGGAATACCGCTTCCTGTGTGTTGTAAAGGGTGGTGGTTCTGCCAACAAGACATATTTCTACCAGGAGACAAAGGCACGCATCCAGAACCCCGGCACTCTCATCCCGTTCCTTATCGAGAAGATGAAGAGCCTGGGCACAGCAGCCTGCCCTCCTTACCATATCGCATTTGTAATCGGCGGTACATCAGCAGAAAAGAACCTCCTTACAGTGAAGCTGGCTTCAACTCATTTCTATGACGGCCTTCCCACTACAGGTGACGAGACCGGCCGTGCATTCCGCGACATAGAGCTTGAGAAGCAGCTTCTTGAAGAGGCTTACAAGATCGGCCTCGGTGCACAGTTCGGCGGCAAGGCATTCGCACACGACATCCGCGTGGTACGTCTGCCCCGTCACGGTGCAAGCTGCCCCATCGGCCTCGGCGTAAGCTGCTCTGCAGACCGCAACATCAAGGCAAAGATCAATGCCGACGGTATCTGGATCGAGAAGATGGACGACAACCCTACAGAGCTCATCCCTGCAGAATTCCGCAACGCAGGTGAGGGCGGCGGAGTGGTCATCGACCTCAACCAGCCCATGGCAGATATCTGCAAGACACTCTCGCAGTATCCCGTATCAACCCGCGTAAGCCTCAACGGTACTATCATCGTGGCCCGCGACATCGCCCACGCCAAGCTGAAAGCACGTCTCGATGCAGGTGAGGACCTTCCCGAATATTTCAAGAAACATCCCGTCCTGTATGCCGGTCCCGCAAAGACACCTGCAGGAATGCCCTGCGGCTCTATGGGCCCCACAACTGCCAACCGTATGGACCCGTACGTAGATGAGTTCCAGGACCGCGGCGGCTCTATGGTGATGATTGCAAAGGGCAACCGCACCAAAGCTGTCACCGACGCCTGCAAGAAGCACGGCGGCTTCTATCTCGGCAGCATCGGCGGTCCTGCGGCAGTCCTTTCGATGAACTCTATCAAGAGCATCGAGTGCGTCGAGTACCCCGAGCTCGGTATGGAGGCAATCTGGAAGATCGAAGTTGAGAATTTCCCTGCATTCATCCTCGTAGATGACAAGGGCAACGATTTCTTCGCAGGCAAACTTTAACGGGCAGCCATGTTGGAATACCAGAACATCACCAAGAAGTTCGGCGATTTCACAGCGCTCGACAATGTGTCGTTCGAGGTTCCGGAAGGCAGGATATTCGGCCTTCTGGGCCCCAACGGTGCAGGAAAGACCACCCTTATCAGAATCACCAACCGCATAACCATCCCCACCGGGGGACGTGTGATATACAACGGAAGGCAGATGACCGACGAGATGGTGCGTATGATAGGCTATCTGCCTGAAGAACGCGGCCTGTACAAGAAAATGAAAGTCGGCGAGCAGATGATGTATCTGGCGCGTCTGAAAGGCCTGTCGAAAGACGAGGCTGTGAAGGCGCTGCGCGAATGGTTCGTGAGGTTCAAGATCCAGTCGTGGTGGGACAAGAAGGTGGAGGAGCTCTCGAAGGGCATGGCTCAGAAGGTGCAGTTCATCTCTACAGTAATCCACAAGCCGAAGCTTCTGATACTCGACGAGCCTTTTTCCGGATTCGACCCGGTCAATGCCCGGGTCATCCGCAATGAAATCCTCCGTCTGAAGGATGAAGGTTCCACAATAATCCTCTCCACACACAACATGGAGTCGGTCGAGGAGCTCTGCGACGAGATAGCCCTCATAAACAAGTCACACCTGGTGCTGCGCGGCCGGACCGACCAGATCCGTGAGCAGTATGGTGAAAACCAGGTGGAGCTGCTCTACTCCGGAGAGCGCAGCCTGGACGGGGCCTGCACATCCTCGGTTGCGCAGCAGGAAACCCTCCATGACCAC
>JAGHVP010000136.1 GCA_018064305.1 Candidatus Equibacterium intestinale
CACCACCAGTCGTTGACATCATAATACGTTGTGGGATACTGGTCGAATGAAATGAAATCTGGGTGTGAGTCGTTGATATATGGGATGAGGCTGTCGTCGCACATCTGGTCGCCCCAGAGGTTGACATAGAGCTTGTGGTCGGGGTCGATCTGACGGATACGGTCGCTCAGGTAGCCTATCTTGACAAAGAGGCTGTCGCGCGGCTCGTCAATCAGGGAATATCCCCAGAGGTTCTCTGCCTGACGGTACACTGCAATATCCTCCTCAAGCTGCTTGCAGCTGTTGATGAAGACTTTGTACTCTTCGTCGCTCATTGTGGTGTAGTCGTAGACGTAGTTCTGGAGCTCTCCGATAATCTTGACTCCGCTGCCTGCCGCTGCGGCAGTTGCCTTGCCGAAATCACCGTTCTGGTATTTGTATGAATGTGCAACGTTCACGCCTGCCTCTGCCATCTTCTTGAGGTTCAGAGGGTTGATACGGTCTTCCCGCAGCACGTGATATGCACATATCTCGTACGGTTCAACCTGCGGAATCACATCAAAGGTGACTGCCTGCATGTATGTGGAGCCGCTGTTGTCTGAAAGCATGAGGGTGACGTTTGCTGTGCTGCCGTCTTCCGGTGCAGTGAACCTGATGCTTCCTTCAGTGGCTGAAACGGCCGTGACCTCTGCCCTCCATCCGCCGTCGGCAACTGCATACAGGGTGGTGTTGCCGGTTGCGTTTTCAACTGTATATCTGATTGTGGTGCTGGCTCCCGCCCGGACCGGGAGATTCTCCAGATCCGCTGCCACACGCATCATAGCAGCATCTGCATTCTTGGGTATTGTGATTGTCCGGCCTCCGGCAAGTGTGATTGTAACCGCGTCTTCTGAGTCGCTGATGCTCTCGACATATCTTTTCCCGGTTTCGCCAACTTCGGAATAGGAAGTGCCGTTGTCGAATGATACCTTAAGGATGCTGTCTTCGATCTTGAACTGCGGCACGCTGCTTTCCGGTGACACCTTGATTCTGCCTCCGTCAGAAGAAGTGAGCCACTCTCCGTCGGCTTTCCAGTAGTAGTCGGCCCCGTCTTTCTCTATTGTTACATTGCACGGCTGGTTGTACAATGTCAGGCTTCCGCCATCCTTGAATGTGATGGAATAGCCGGTCACACCTCCGCCGTTTGAAATGGGACTGAAACTTACTGCTTCGGCGTCATTCTTCAGTGCTGCAATCACTTCATCAAGGGAGCTGGCCTGCGCCGACAGCGCCCCGCTTGCAGATAAGAGCTCTTCGATCTGGCTCTTGAGTGTATCGATCTGAGTCTGGTAGTCGGTGCAGGCGCACATGACAAGTGCCGCAACAGTTGCAAGTATCAGGTTCCTTTTCATTGGGTCCAATTTGTATTATTCAAGCAAAGATACTTATTTTTTTGTATCTTTGCAATGATACAGAAAGCGGCGCACATGCCTGGATCACCCACCATATTCGACCCTGTACGCAGGAAGGAAGTGAGGCGCACCCCTGAAGAGGAGGTGCGTCAGGCGGTGATATCTATGTTGCTGAACGGCTGCGGGGTGCCTCTCACGCACATTGCCTCGGAATACTCATTCAAGTTCAACGACCTGCAGTACAGGGCGGACGTGGTGGTGTTCGACCGGGCGCTCCGGCCTGTAATGCTGGTGGAATGCAAGGCCCCGCAGGTAACACTTCCAGAAGAGGTCGTGATGCAGACAATCCGCTACAATTATGTGCTGAACGTGCCCTTCATCTTTATCACCAACGGTAATCTTTTCTATCTTTGCCGCCGCGACAGCGATGGTCGGTATCAGCCTGAAAGAAAGATGCCGTCATTTGAAGAACTCTGTAATCTATGATAGATATCAATACACATCCCATTTTCAAGGTCATCTCTACAAAAGCTGCTGAAAGCGGCGTAAGGGCGTTTGTCATCGGCGGATATGTCCGCGACTGGTTTCTGCACCGCGAAAGCAACGATGTGGATGTGGTGGTTGAAGGAAGCGGCATAGCTCTGGCTCAGGCAGTGGCGGCCGAACTCCACACCAAGGTCACGGTATTCAAGAACTTCGGCACGGCGATGCTCAAGTACAAAGGGGTCGAGGTCGAGTTTGTTGGAGCCCGTAAGGAGTCGTACAACCGTAATTCACGCAATCCGATAGTGGAGGACGGCACCCTTGAAGAAGACCAGCTCCGCCGTGATTTCACTATCAATGCGCTGGCCTTCAGCCTTCAGAAAGAAGACTACGGCACACTTGTAGATCCCTTCGGTGGAATCGCAGATATGGCGCAGAAGATTATCCGCACACCCCTTGATCCGGATACCACTTACAGTGATGACCCTCTGCGCATGCTCCGCGCTGTCAGGTTCGCCACCCAGCTGGGCTTCGACATCGTGCCAGAGTCGATAGAATCGATGCGCAGGATGCGGGAGCGTCTGGATATCCTTTCGAAAGAGCGCATTGCAGAGGAACTGTCGAAGATCCTGCTGTCGAAGGTCCCTTCGCGCGGCTTCTATCTCCTGGATGAATGCAACCTGCTTGACAAAGTCCTGCCGGAGATAGCTGCACTGAAAGGTGTAGAGACTGTCAACGGCCGCGGCCACAAGGACAATTTCGCACATACACTGCAGGTGCTTGACAACGTAGCGGCCGAGAGCGGAGACCTGTGGCTGAGGTGGTCGGCCCTGCTGCATGACATCGGGAAACCAGTTACGAAAAAGTGGGACGACAAGATAGGCTGGACTTTCCATAACCACGATTTCATTGGAGGAAAGATGGTGCCCGGTATCTTCAGCCGGCTTAAGATGCCTCTCAACGAAAAGATGAAATATGTGCAGAAGATGGTTTCGCTGCACCTTCGTCCCATAGCACTTGTGACCGATGAAGTTACAGATTCTGCGGTACGCAGGCTGCTTTTCGATGCCGGTGATGATGTCGACGACCTGATGGTTCTCTGCAAGGCCGACATCACATCGAAGAACGAGATGAAGGTAGAGACTTTCAGAAGAAACTACGACAGGGTGAAGGAGAAGATCGTGGAGGTAGAGGAGAAAGACCGGATACGCAACTTCAAGAATCCCATCACCGGTGAGGTTGTGATGCAGCGCTACAATATCGAACCCGGCAACATCATCGGAGAAATCAAGGAGGTCATCAAGAATGCCATTCTCGATGGTGTGATTCCGAACGAATTCGAAGCGGCCTACGCACTGATGGAGAAGGTCGCTGCAGAAAAGGGGTTGAAATAGAGTCTAAAGCAGGTATGCGGTGTGCTCGCCCACGCGTGCGCATTTCTTGCCCTGCAGATATTCCTGAAGAACACTGTTTTCAGCGGCACGGCGGTCTTTCACTATCAGCACCTCGCCGCTGTGGTCCTGTCCCAGGAATGATTCGACGTCATCCTTGAAGTCGATGATGTCGTGTCCCAGATAGACATCCATGTTTTCAGGCCGGTTCACGAACAGAGTGTTCACGATGTTGCGGTCTCCGCAGGTGTCATCTATCGCAGCTGCCTCGCGGCAGATGTATTCGTATGCAGTCCATTCATTGATCTCTTCCATTTTGAAAGAACCGGTAAAAAGTGCGGCAAGCAGCGTCACTGCTATTGCACAGACACCTTTCTGCCATGTTCCGCGGAAAAGCACCACGCACGAAAGGATGCCTCCGGCAAGCAGCACTGCCGCTGCTGCCGTCATCGCCCCGGAAAGCAGATAAGGCGCTTTGGCAGTCACATCTGCGAAGCGTCCTGCAACTGCAGGAGACAGGTTCAGCATGGCCAGGCCTGCTCCACCTGCGGCAAGGATGACTGCAGGTATCCAGAGCCCCGCCTTGGCCCACTTTCTGCCGCGGGCACCCGTCTCGCTGTCGAACTGGGGCATCAGATATGCCATGAATGCAAAGATGGGGGTGAGGTATATCGCCAGCTTGCCGCTGAAGCATGAAAGCATTACGAATGTGACGCCGACGGCTGTGAGCAGCAGACGGCGGTAGGGGTTGCAGCCCTGACGCTTGATATAAAGGAATATCACAGCCGGTACAAGCAGCAGCGACCAGGGGATGATGACATACCATATAGTGCCCAGATAGTACCAGAAAGGCTCTTTGTGGTGGAATGCATTCACTGCACGGTCGAGAGTCTGGTGAAAAAGCAGGCTGTTGATGTATTCCCTGCCGCCCTCAAGCCAGGCGCATCCTATCCAGAGCGCGAACAGGAGCAGCAGTATGCCCCATGTCTTCAGGCCGAGATACTTGCCGATATCCTTCCATTTCTTCTCGATAATGAGGAACGCAAGTATTATCAGAACAGGTGCGAAGATGCCTACCGGACCTTTTGTGAAAAGCCCGAGGAATATGTAGACCGGCATGAGCACCGACTCCTTCCGGCGGTTGCCCCTGCCTGTGTACATCTTGTAGAATGAGAAGAGTGCCAGTGTGATGAACATGCTCATCAGGATATCCATCCTCAGGAAGATGGTCTGCCCGAGGAAGAGGATGCCGGCCAGCAGCACGAAGGCAGCTGCGGCACGGTTCCACCCGGAATACATCTCCTTGCGTGCACCCATCCCGAGCCAGCGGTCCATCACGGAAACAATTACAAAGGCGGGAACCAGTGAAGTCACGATGCACAGCACCGGCATGCAATGGCAGCCCAGAACCACTCTGAACAGCATTATTATCCAGAAGAACAAGGGGGGCTTGTCGGTATATATCAACCCCTGGTTGTGGAAAGTGAAGAACGTACCGTCACGCAGGGCCTCGTCGGCGATGCTGAGGTAGCGCAGCTCGTTGGGGGGTGAAGGGTCGCGCATGATCAGCGCGGGCAGCAGGCATACCGCCACCAGCGCAAACAGCTGCCAGAGCGAAAACTTATCGGATGTTGGTTTCGCCATAGGGATAGTCTACGTAGTTCTTGCGGATCCAACGGTAGATGAAGCAGTCGGTAAAGCCTCTCAGACGGTTCCACATATTGAATTTTGACTTGCCGGCAGTGCGTGGGCAGTGTGTCACCATGATCTGTTTGTAGCAGCCTCCTTCCTGAAGCAGCACAAGGGCGGGCAGGAAGCGGTGCATGCCGTTGAACATGGGCAGCCTGCGTGCAGCCTCGGTCTTTATGACCTTGAGCGGGCAGACCGAATCGAGCGCGCCGTCATTTGTCATCATACGGCGGAATCCGTTGCCGATGCGTGACTGCAGCTTCTTGCGGAATCCGTCTTCGCGGCTGCTGCGGATACCGGTCACAAGCGTGTAGTCCTTTGCGTAGGGGAGCAGCAGGTTGAACTCTTCGGGCATTGTCTGGAGGTCGGCGTCGGTGTAGCCGGTATATTCTGATTCAACCAGGCCGAAGGCGGTTTTCATAACGCCGCTGCAACCGAGGTTGCGGGTGTGGTCTATGTAGAAGAAGTCGCTGCGGCGGCTGCAGATGTCATCTATCATCTCCTTTGTGGAGTCGGTCGAGCAGTCGTTGACAAAGAGCACACATGCCTTCATCGGACAGGTGGGCAGATAAGCTGCGAGCCTTTCTTCAAGAGCCTTCATGTTCCCCTCTTCATTGTAGACGGGAATGACGATGGTAAACTGATACTGCGAGGTTTTATTCATATCGTAATGGGATGTTATTTGACTATCACGCGCTGCAGGCGGCGGTCGATTCCTGTGAAGATTTCGTATGGTATTGTGTCAAGGATCCTTGCGAGGTCACATACGGTGGGCTGTGTGCCGAAAACAGTTACGATGTCACCGACCTCCGCCTTGATTCCTGTGATGTCCAGCATGCACATGTCCATGCAGATGTTGCCTATTGTAGGCGCCATGTGCCCGTTCACCATGAACGATGCCTTTCCTCCTCCGAGATGACGGCTGATGCCGTCGCCGTAACCTATGCGGATGGTGGCTGTCGTTGTGGGGGTGTGGGTGGGGATGCCTTTACGTCCATATCCGACAGTGCCTTCTGTGATGGTCTTGATCTGCAGGATGGGGCATTTGAGCGAAGCCGCCGGTTTGAGTTCGGTGCAGCCGGCCGCGCTGATTCCGTATACTCCCACACCGAGGCGCACCATATCCATCTGATACTGTGTGAACCTTTCAATGCCTGCCGAGTTCAGGATATGCCGCATGGGGCGGTAGGGAAGGACAGACTGAATCATGTCGCAGAGCTCTGTGAAGAGGCTTATCTGGCCGAGGGTGAACTCGTCATGCTGCGGCTCGTCGCTTGCGGCAAGATGGGAATAGTACGATTTGACTTCCACCTCCGGGCAGTCTTTCAAAAATTCCATGAGTTCGGCAATGTCTTTCTTCTCGAATCCGAGGCGGTGCATTCCCGTGTCCAGCTTGATGTGGATGGGGTAGCGCTGAATGCCCAGCGTCTTCAGGGTGATGGTGAGCTTCTTCAGATACTCGATGGTGGGAATGCCTGGCTCCAGGTCATACTGGATGATATCTGAAAAGCAGTCGGCACCGGCGCTGAGTGTGAGTATGGGTGTGGTGAAACCTGCTTTCCTCAGATTGATGCCTTCGTCGAGGGTGGCGACTCCGAAATAGTCGGCCCCTGCCTCCACCATAAGCCGGGCGAACTCGACGCCGCCGTGACCGTATGAGTTTGACTTCACCAGCACAAGTACCTTTGTGCCGGGATTCAGAAGGCTTTTGAAATAATTGAAATTATGAAGAGCTGCACTTCTACTTATTTCCAGCTCTGCCTGAGGAATTGTCATGTCTGTTTAGAAGGATTAGATTTCTGCTGTAGGTTATGAACCCCACAGACTGCCCGATGCAGAGCACCCAGTCGTGGCGGATAAGTCCGTATGAACATATCACCGCGCTGCCGATAAGGCTGATTATCCAAAAACCTGCAGGGAGGATGGACGAGCCTCTGCGCCGCGAATATATAAACTGATATATGAATCTGAAAGTGAAGATGATCTGGCCGAGTGACCCGAAGATGATGAGCCATGCCGGAATCCCTTCGTTGCGGAACAGTTTCGTGACAGCTTCGGGAGATGCTATGGCTGCAATGCCGGCAGCTGGGAGCACCAGCAGTACGGCGAGAAGAGGCCATCTGACGGTAGTCGGGATCCTGCCCCAGATTCCCTTGGCCTTCAGGTTCCAGATGTAGATGTAATAGCTTATCACCTGGCCCAGCATTATTGCGAAATCCTGCCGCAGCCATCCATACACGAAAAACAGCATCGAGGCTATCAGACTCAGCATCCAATAGGCTGTGGGTGATTCCGAACGCTTGTTCTTTTCGGAAATCAGCCATTGCACAATCATCCTTGCAGAGAAGAGACCCTGAGCCAGAAAACCGAGTGCGTATATAAACCAAGAGCTGTTCATTCCGTGTGTAAAACAATTACAAATATAGCCAAAAAAGAAAGTCGGTCAAAACTTGACCGACTTTCTTTGAATCTTAGTGCTGTGCTAATGATTATTTAGCAGCCTCTACAGATACTTTTCTGAATTCCTTCATAAGCTTGCTTACTTCGAGAGCAGCCTTGCGTGCGCGTGTACCAGCAGCTTTGTTACCTTTTTCAATCTGTGCGGCAGCATTCTTCTGGAACGCTTCGATCTCAGCATTGATCTGTTTTACGAGTTCTTCCATGATCTAGTAATTGTTTAGTTAATAATTAGTTATTGTGATTTTTCAATATTTGTTGTGAAATTAAATCAAATTTTAATAATATGCAAAAAAAATATGTAAAAAGTTACATTTTGACTGTGTAAGTGCCCCAGACAGAGCTCCTTTCCTCTTCAGAAAGCGGAATCTTCACACCTTTTGCAGCTGCTCTTGTCCTTGGCTGGTTTTTCAGCTTCGGAAGGTCTGGATACCTGCCGTTGACCACATGGTATAGGCA
>JAGHVP010000188.1 GCA_018064305.1 Candidatus Equibacterium intestinale
GACTAACTCATCGGGGACTGCGGCGTCAAAACTCTCAGGATATTTTTTTGCAAGATATTTTGCAAAGACATCGTGGCGGGCGGAGGTCAGGCCGTTGCTGCCCATACCGCCGTTGTACTCGTCTTCGTAAACTGCCTTGCCGTATGATGCAAGACCCACCACCACGTCGCCTGCCGCGATGTTCTTGTTGTCTATGATGTCGCTGCGGCGCGCTCTCGCACACACTGTGCTGTCTACGATTATGGTGCGGACAAGGTCCCCGACATCGGCGGTCTCGCCTCCCGTGAGGGTGATGTCTATGCCGTACTGCTGCATCTTGTCTACGAAGCCCTGCGAGCCGTTGATGACGGCGGCGATGACGCTTCCGGGCACGTTCGCCCTGTTGCGTCCGATGGTGGAAGAGAGAAGGATGTTGTCGGTGATGCCGACGCACAGGAGGTCGTCGGTGTTCATCACAATCGCGTCCTGCGCAATGCCGGCCCACACACTGTCATCGCCTGTCTCTTTCCAATAGGCGTATGCGAGCGAGCTCTTTGTCCCGGCTCCGTCTGCATGCATCACAAGGCAGTAGTCGGGATCGTTGCTGAGTGTGTCCGGGACAACTTTGCAGAATGCGGTGGGGAAGAGGCCTTTATCCATCTTTGCGATGGCGCTGTGTACTTCTGATTTTGACGACGACACGCCGCGAGCGGCATATCTCTGCGCTTCTCTGTTTTCCATACGCGATTATTTTCGGTCGGTTTTGATAGATTGTTTTGCAAAGATAGCAAAAAGAGAGATATATTTGCAGTATATTTAAATTAGTAGCACAAAACTTAATACTGCAACACTATGCTTACACTCTCCAAGAAGGCGCAGAGCATGCCTTATTCCCCTATCAGAAAACTTATTCCCCTGAGTGACGAAACTGCAAAGAAAGGAATCAAGATATACCGTCTGAATATGGGCCAGCCCGATGTCGATTCACCTAAGGTGGCTCTGGACGCTGTCCGCGAGAACAACCTCACAATCCTTTCGTATCCCAATTCACTCGGAGAACTGGAGCTCAGGGAGGGCATGGTAGAGTATTACAGGAAAATCGGCATCAATGTCGACAAGTCATGCATCAATGTCACCCACGGTGGCAGCGAGGCCCTTCAGATTGCCATTTCTGCCATCTGCGACCCTGATGACGAAATCATAGTGTTCGAGCCTTTCTACACAAACTACAACACTTTCTCAATCCAGTTCGACGCCAAGCTTGTGCCTGTCACAACTTCTATCGAGAACGGCTTCGCACTTCCTCCCATGTCGGAGGTGGAGAAGGTGATCACCCCGAAGACCAAGGCCATCCTGATCTGCAACCCTGCAAACCCTACAGGAAAGCTCTATTCAAAACAGGATGTGCTGGACCTCTGCAGCATTGCAAAGAAACATGACATCTTCATCATAGCCGACGAAGTCTACCGCGAGTTCTGCTATACCGACGAGCCTCACTTCTCATTCATGCAGGTTCCTGATATGGACGACAATATCATCCTTATCGACTCAGTGTCGAAGAGGTACAGTATGTGCGGCGCGCGTGTGGGGTTCATTGTCTCACGCAACAAAGAGCTTATGCCCGTTGTGCTCAAGTACGCCCAGGCACGCCTGTGCTGCGCAAAGCTCGGGCAGATAGCGGCAATTGCGGCACTCAAGACACCGCAGGAATATTTCGACAATGTAAAGGCTGAATATCTCCGCCGCCGCCAGATTCTCGTAGACGGTCTCAACAAGATAGAAGGTATCGTGTGCCCCATGCCTCTCGGAGCATTCTATGCCGCCGTACAGCTTCCAGTGGATGATGCTGAAAAGTTCTGCCGCTGGCTGCTTACCGAGTTCAACTATGAAAACCAGACAGTGATGTTCGCTCCTATGGCGGGCTTCTATGTAACTCCGGGTATGGGTAAGAACCAGGCACGTTTCGCATACGTCCTGAAGGAAGAAGACCTCAAGGCCGCACTTGTCGTGCTTGAAAAGGCTTTGAAGGCATATCCCGGAAGAACCATAAAATAGTCCGACGATGGAACACAATCTCGTGAGCAGGGATGTGGCCGGGCGCATTTTCCGCGAAAGTGGCATCTCTTGTGTCGGAAGGGCCACTATCCGCGAGGTGAAACGCCTTGCAGACTGCCTTGAAAAGGAGAGCGGGGTGCGTTTCATCCACATGGAGATGGGAAACCCCGGTCTGCCTTCGGTACAGCTGGGCGTGGATGCCCAGATCGAAGCTCTCCGTAACGGTGTTTCAGCGAACTATCCCGAGATCGACGGTGCGCCTGAGCTCAAGGCAGAGGCGTCGAGATTCATAAAGAATTTCATAGACCTCGACATCAAGCCTGAGAACTGCCTTGCAACTGTAGGCTCGATGCAGGCAGCCTTCGTTTCCTTCATGGTGTGCAGCCGCGTGCACAAAGAGCAGGACACGGTCCTCTTCGTGGATCCTTGTTTCCCGGTGCATAAGTTCCAGAACAAAGTGCTCGGCATCCCTGTCGAGTCATTCGACATATACAACTGGCGCGGAGAGAAGCTCCGTGAGAAGCTTGAAAGCATCTTCTCAACCGGCCGCATCCATTCCATCCTCTATTCCAACCCCAACAATCCCTCGTGGGTGTGCCTGCGTGACGACGAGCTGCGCATCATAGGCGAGCTGGCCACGAAATACGACGTGATAGTGATGGAGGACCTTGCTTATTTCGGAATGGATTTCCGCAAGGACTACAGCCACCCCGGCGTGGCACCTTACCAGCCAAGCGTGGGCAGGTACACCGACAACTACCTGCTTCTGGTGTCAAGCTCGAAGGCGTTCAGCTATGCCGGCGAACGCATTGCCATACTTGCCTTGTCTGACAAGCTGGCTGCCCGCCGCTATCCCGACCTCCTCCGCTTCTACAATTCTGATGTGTTCCGTAATGCAGTGGTCTACGGCGGCCTGCATCCTCTGTCAAGCGGCACGTCGCACTCGGCGCAGTATGCCCTGGCGGCCATATTCAAGGCAGTGAACGACGGAGTGTACAATTTCCGCGATGATGTGCTGGAATACGGGCGCAAGGCACGCCTCATGAAGGATGCATTCCTCGACAACGGTTTCACTCTTACATACGACAAGGATCTTGACGAGCCTGTGGCTGACGGATTCTACTTCACCTACAGCTATCCGGGTTTCACAGGAGCTGACTTGCTGGAAGAGATGCTCTACTATGGCATTTCGGCAATTTCGCTGGACACCTGCGGCAGTGAGCAGCAGGGAATCCGTGCGTGCACCTCGCTCATCCCGTGCGAAGATATTCCGGTGCTGAGGTCGCGTCTTGAACTTTTCCGCAAGGACCATCCGGTAGGATAGCAGTTTGCACCATTTCTGTTTTTTTTTCGTACCTTTGCCTCATGGAGATTATTGAGAGCAAGGATGAGGTATGCCGTTTCTACAGGGAGCATACAGGGATAGACATCACGGCATACGGCCGTACAATCAACCGGATATTCGAAGAGCTGTATTACAGGAAAGCCCCGCTGACATACGCAAGGCTCCTTCAGAAGATGGAGGACATAGGGATAAAGCCATCGTACGGAGCCATTGACAGGGCGAGGTTCGAGGCGCTTTGTGCAAAGGTGCAGCCGGAGCCGGACTGTCTGAGCGTGAAAGGTGCCAGATTCTGGTATCAGACGCAGCAGCGGATGTTTTCGCAGGAAGAAATTTCCTTCATGATGTCGTACGATGAGGAAACCACTCTGAAAAGATATCCGAATATAAGGGCTACAGGCTCAGCGGATGCGCCAGGAATTCGAGCACAACGGCAAGAAGCACGAAGCAGAAGGCTGCCCTGCCTGTGCGGCCTGTCCCGGAAACCGTGAAGTAGTCGTAGATGACAGTTGTGACCGGGAATGCAAGCGCCGTGACATTCAGCAGCATGTTGCCAGAAGAGAAGAGCGCCAGCAGCACCGCCGTTATCACAGAATAGATGAGCAGCATGAATGCTGCGCGTGAATGGGTGACGCTGTATGCCGATGAGTTTCTGAAATAAGACACGGCGGCGGCAATGAACAGCACGGCAAGTACAAGCACCTTGATGGCGCGTGCCGCACTGGTGGAGGCGAATCCGAAATTCGGTGCCATACAGCTTGACAGATATTCACCCGCGCGGTTCAGCACCTCCCTGTATCCGTCTGTCATGAAAGTATATCCCTCGAAGAACAGCAGCGGCAGCAGGAATCCAGACACCGCCATTGCAATATATCTTCCCTTGTCTCCTGCAGGCGCGAAATCAAGCAGCAGCAGGGCTGGCAGCATCCACATGAGAGGGGGGAAGAACAGCGATGCTGCTCCGGCAGCCATGGTTGACAGGAAGATGATGTCATTGCTGATCTCTCCGCTGAAGAACCGCATTGCGCAGAACATCGAAAGATTCAGCAGCAGGGCCGATATCAGGCCGGCATCATAAGTCAGGAAGCCCGGGAAACTCAGTGCCACCGATGTGAACAGCAGGGGGGCCGCAAAGTTGATGCCGGTGGAGAAATAGTTTACCACCCGCGAAAGCAGGAAGGCATTCGCTGCAAGGAAAAGTACTGCACCGACGGCCTGCAGAGGCACAATCCCTGCCTGGCCGGCCAGAAACTGCGCAATCAGCAGGAGGGCGGTCACGGCACCCAGCAGAAAGTGGCGTCTCCTTATGTCAAAGCGGTCTTTCAAAGCGCAAGAAGGTCGTCAGCGATGTCGCTGCGGTTATAGCAATCCTTGAAACTGATGCATCCGACAGCCTTGTATGCCGCCTCTTTGGCATTCTTGATGCTGTCGGCATTGGCGGTGACGGCAAGCACCCTTCCGCCTGATGTCACAACTTCACTTCCGCTCATTGCGGTGCCTGCGTGGAACACCTGGGCCTTTTTCACATCACCGATGCCGGAGATGGGGTAGAGCGACTTGTATTTTTCGGGATAGCCGCCTGAAACCATCACAACCGTAACGGCGGTCTTTCCGCTGATCTCTATCTTTTCATCCTTGAGCGTTCCGCCGGCAGTGGCGGCGAGATGCTGGAGGAGGTCACTGTCTATGCGGGTCATGACAGACTCTGTCTCGGGGTCGCCCATACGCACATTGTATTCAATCACATAAGGGTCGCCGGCGCAGTTCATGAGGCCGATGAAGATGAATCCCTTGTAATCTATGTTTTCAGCAGCTATGCCTTTGACAGTAGGGCGGATGATACGTTCCTCGACCTTCTGCATGAATGCCTTGTCTGCGAATGGAACGGGTGATACCGAACCCATGCCGCCTGTGTTCAGGCCTGTGTCACCATTGCCGATGCGCTTGTAGTCCTTGGCTTCGGGGAGGATAAGGTAGTCGGTGCCGTCTGTCAGGACGAATACCGAAACCTCGATGCCGCTCAGGTACTGCTCTATCACAACCTTGCTGCCTGCATTGCCGAACTTGCCGCCGAACATCTCCTTCAGCTCGGCGCGGGCCTCTTCTATATCATCGATTATAAGCACTCCCTTGCCTGCTGCAAGACCGTCTGCCTTGAGCACGTACGGCGGGCGCATCTCTTCCAGGAAAGCACAAGCCTCGTCAAGGGTCTCACCTGTGAAAGCGCGGTAGCGGGCTGTGGGGATGCCGTATTTCTGCATGAAGTCTTTTGCAAACTCCTTGCTGCCTTCAAGCTGCGCACCTTCTGCGGAAGGCCCTGCAACAAGCAGTTTCGGGAATTTTGCCTTCAGGTAGTCGACAAGACCTTCGACAAGCGGCTGCTCGGGACCCACCACCACCAGATCGATGGCATTCTGCTCCACAGCAGCTGCAACGGCTTCCTTGTCGGTGGCCTTGCCGGGGATGTTGACGGCGATCTGTGCTGTTCCGGGGTTGCCGGGGAGGCAGTACAGGTTGCGGAGTGAAGGACTTTGTGCGATTTTCCAGGCAATGGCGTGCTCGCGGCCGCCGCTGCCCACAACTAATACATTATATGCAGACATTATGTTTTTGTTTATATCTTTGCAAAGATAGCTATATTTGTGGTTATGAAAAATACCGGACGCATAATTATTTTGGCGGCACTGCTGATTGTGGCCGCCGGATGCACCCCCAGAGGCATAATATCCAAGAAAAAGATGTCAAGGATATATTATGACATGTATATGATGGACCAGTATGCCCAATCCACTCCCGAATACAAGAGGATTGCCGACACCTGCGCCCTCTACAAGTTCATCCTGGCAGACTACGGCTGCACGGCAGAGCAGTTCACCAGCTCGGTGGACTACTACCTCGACAGGTCGAAGGACATGAAGGATATCCTGGAGGGGACAGAGCTGATGCTGAAGGCTCATGAGGCCGGTATCCAGAAGGCGCTTGACAAGGCGGCCGGAAAAGTTGAAAAACGCGGCACCCGCCGTCATGCTTCTGCCGCCGACACCCTCGGCGGTGCAGAAGGCAGTGACGTATCTGAATAATACTTGAATTATAAACCCTAACCGATATGAACTTCTTTGAAAAATACAATTACACTCCGGCAGATACAGACCGGAAGGTCGAAGCCGTAAAGGCAAAAGTGGCAGACTGGTGCAACAAGGCTGTCTGGAAAGATGCACTTGGAATGATCGACCTCACCTCACTCACAGTCAGCGACACTCCCACAAAGATCGCAGCCATGACAAAGAAGGTGAATGACTTCAACAACCTGTACCCCCAGTATCCCAGACCTGCGTCTATCTGCGTATATCCCAATCTGGCGAAGAGCGTGGCCGACGCCCGCTACAGCAAGGAGATACATATCACGGCAGTCGGGGGCGGGTTCCCGGCATCACAGACATTCGCTTCCGTGAAGATAGCCGAGTGTGTCGCAGCCGTGAAAGACGGCGCTGACGAGATAGATATCGTACTGGCCCACAACTCTTTCTGCGACGGCCGTCTGGAAGATGCCGCAAAAGAGATATCTGACATCAAGAAAGCCATAACATCTGTCAACCCTTCTGCCCACCTGAAAGTGATTCTCGAGACAGGCGCGCTCGGAAGTGACGAGAACATAGCCACAGCCTCTTTCCTTGCAATCGAGGCAGGTGCCGACTTCATCAAGACATCCACCGGAAAGACATCGCCTGCAGCCACACCCGAGGCGGCATACGTGATGTGCGAGTGCATCAAGGCATATTACGACGCCACCGGAATCAAGATCGGCTTCAAGCCGGCCGGCGGAATCTCTTCAAAGGAAGATGCATCGCTCTACTACGGAATAGTTGACACAGTCCTTGGCAGGGAGTGGCTCAACAAACAGCTCTTCCGCTTCGGGGCCAGCCGCATGGCAAACAACCTGCTCAGCGCCCTCGAAGGCACAGAAGTGAAGTATTACTAAAAGTATTTACGGGTAAAAATAATTAAAGAGGGTGACTAAAAAGTCCAAAGGGACTTAGAGGTCATCCTCTTTTCTTATAATGATGACGGCTCCGTGCTGCCTGGCAGCCAACCTTCATCGGAACTCCGTTCGCTTCGCTCACTTCGTCCCCTCCCATTGTCTCCTTCGTCCTGCTTCGCAGAACTCGTATCCAACGGGCCCCTCCCCCTGCCCGTGTCCGGGGGTGGACACGTCCTCCGAAGGTTGCT
>JAGHVP010000143.1 GCA_018064305.1 Candidatus Equibacterium intestinale
AAGATAACTCAAATAGATGGTTCGAGGAAATTTTTGTATCTTTGCAGGTGACATAGCGGCAGAAATGCCGATGTGTTTAAAATTCGTCGGGTCCGGCTTCAGCATTGATGTCCGGGCCTTTTTTTGTGGCGATTGTTTTAGTACCAATTTAGTACCAAAAGACGAATGTTCTTGATATGAAAATGCCCCTCAGATATCTGAGAGGCATTTTGTGGCGGTGCGGAAGGGACTGCGAAAGGCGAAAATCTATAAAATGCCCTTCTGGCGAAGATTTTAGTACCATTTTAGTACCAAATCACGAAATATCTTAAATGAAAATGCCCTGCAATTACTTGTAGGGCATTTTTAAGCGGTGCGGACGAGGCTCGAACTCGCGACCCCCGGCGTGACAGGCCGGTATTCTAACCAAACTGAACTACCGCACCTTTATTTCCCAAATGGGATTGCAAATATAGAGCTATTATTTGAAATACCAAAATATCTGCAAGATTTTTATCATTTTTTTTCAATGATTTTTCTGAAGAAACTGAAGTGGACATTGCCATACTTGCGCTCTTTCACAAAACCAGGCTCATTATCAAAACTATACGCAGACGGATGCTCCAGAACGAACAGTCCGTCGTCCGCCAGGAAACTGCTTCCTAAAATCTTTGCAGGCAGCGTATCGAGCCCCGCTATGGCGTATGGCGGGTCGGCAAACACAAAATCGAAGCGCTTCGTGCATATTCCGATGAAGTCGAAAACATTGTGGTGAACCACCTGCATCCCCTTTATGCCAAGCGATGCGGCGGTCTTTTTGATGAAGCCGGCATTCACAGGATTCATCTCCACTGCCACAATATCCCTGCAGCCGCGCGACGCCGCCTCGTAGCTGATGCTTCCTGTGCCGGAGAACAGGTCCAGCATCACAGCCTCTTCAAGATCCACCTCCCCCATCAGGACATTGAAAAGCCCTTCCTTCGCAAAGTCGGTGGTGGGCCTTGCATCATATTTTGCGGGAGGATTTATCATCTTCCCCTTCAATGTTCCTGAAATTATCCTCATGCCACTCTTTCTATACCTTGGAAATATTTGAAAAGCACCTCCTGCCAGGCATACTCCAGTTCACCCGAATAGCGCACCACTGTCTCTTCAGGAACAATGCCCGTCTGGTCGAGCGCCGCCATAAGGAAATACAGCGCAGTGGTGAAATCAGCCGCCTCGAAGCAGTTGGCCAGAAGAAGCTTTCCGTCACGGGCCACCACCAGCGACAGCGCCGTACCATCGTATTGCATCACTACTTTCTCCGACTCCGGAATACATGCCAGTGAGCCGGAAAGGCGGTACACAGCTGGAACGGAGTTGCAATAAACAAGAACTGCCCCGTATTCGGGCAGTTCTATATATCCAATAGTGTCGTCTTTCTCAAGATGTACCAGCTGAGACAACAACTTTGCAGGATCCGATGCGTCGAAGAACGCACGGGGTACCAGAGTGAATCTCTCCACTACTCCCAGTTACCGGCGTTGTTGTTAGGATTCTCGATGCTTCCAACCTGCAGGCCGGGGAAACGGTCGGTGTCGGTACGCTCGTGAATGAGGTTTACCACAAGCTGATGGTCCATTCCCTTGAGGAGTGACAAGTAGGGGACTTTTGCCTCGAACAGAGGGACATCCACGCCTGACACCTCTTTGATAAGAGCCTCCATGGAGATCTCATCACCATCAGAGAAAGGTATATATTTGAGCTGGTCGGGATCAAAGTCGGGACGGTTCTTGAGCAGAGTGTCACGAACTGGAATCTGAATTGCCTCACGCTTTACAAGACCCCTTGCCACTGCCACTGAATCGTCGGCAGAACCGATTGACTTGATGACAGTCATGTTACCATTTTTGTAGAACTCTACGAGAGTGTCAATCTCTGAAGCGAACTTACCGTTGACATTCTTGTAGGCAACCTGAAGGGTACGGATGTCTTTCAGTTTGACGATGGCAGCCTGTTCTCTTGCAGTCTGCTCCTTTTTGAATTTGACGGGTTTGTTGATTCCGCTGACAAGCAGGTAAGCCAGAAGAAGGATAATCAGCGGGAATACCACATAAGTGAGAACTTTTTTCATAGTTATAATAATGTTACTTTATTTCAATTAACTCACAAATGTAAAAATAATATTTAGTGCTTGCAAGATATTTTTAAATTTGCAGTCAAAACGGAGCAAAAGCAGTACGATATGAGGACATTCATTAATGAGGAGAAGTTTTCGGAACTGACAGGGAGCGCGGCCTTCATCACGCTTGTGGGCCATCTGAACCCCGACGGAGATGCCATCGGATCGCTGTCCGGCATGTACCACTACCTGTCTGCCAGAGGGAAGCAGGCTGCAATCGTGCTGAACAACCCGCTGCCAGACAACTTCGGTTTCCTCACCGCAGGTCTGCCCATCTTCTATTACGATGACGCGCCGGAGAAATGCATCGAAGCGGTGCGCAGGGCCGACCTCATCATCTGCCAGGACATGAGCGCCCCGTCACGTGCCGGCGACATTTCAGCAGAGATAGAGAATGCATCCTGCCCGAAAATCCTGATCGACCACCACCTCAACCCAGCTGTCGAATGGTTCGACACCGTAATTTCCGACACCGAGGTCTCGTCTGCCAGCGAGCTGGTGCTGCTCACCCTCCTAAAGCAGGAAGATGTAGTCCAGGATGTGCAGAAGCTTCCACTCGAGTGCGCAACCGCCCTGCTCACAGGCATTCTCACCGACACCAACAACTTCTCCAATTCGGTCTTCCCCACCACATACGATGCGGCAAAACTGCTGCTGCAGCGCGGCGCCGACCGTGATTTCATCTACCGCGAGGTGTTCTGCTCTTTTTCAGAGCAGAGGATGAGGCTGATGGGCTACCTGCTGAGCGAGAATATGAGATATATGCCGGAATACGGCACCGCATACTTCACTTTGAGCAAAAATGACAAGAAAAACTTTTCTTTTTTGCGTGGAGATAGCGAAGGTTTTGTAAATTTACCGCTTGCAATAAAAAATGTGAGCCTCACCGCCCTTTTCACAGAAGACGACGGATTTGTGAAAGTGTCGCTCCGCTCGAAAGGAGATGTGGATGTGAATGAGTTCTCACACAGGTATTGCAACGGAGGCGGCCACAAGAATGCTGCCGGCGGCAGGGTTTATCTTCCTTTTGAAGAGATTCCCTCCTATTTTGAAAAATGTATTGGCGAGTTTTTTGCGCGATGAAGAAGTTTGCTTTCATACTGATGTCACTGATGTTCCTGGCCGCCACGCTCTGCAGCTGCAACGAGTCGTTCAAGAACGCCGCGATATCGCAGGAAGAAAAGATAGACGCATTCCTTGAGAAGAATTACAAGGATTCCCTGGTGGTTTTCAACCAGGGGGTCAACAGAATTGTAAAATTCCCCGGAATCGAGGGTCTGGTGGCCCGCACCGGCGACAAGGTCAGGTTTACCTACCTTGCATACACATTCAGCACAGATATAGGAACAGCCCCTTTTGCCAGCGGAGAATACACAGCCACCATCGGCAAGGGTGAAGTCATCAAAGGGCTCGACCTCGGTCTTGACGGCATGCAGCTGGGCGAAGAGTCCTACATCCTCTTCTCCTGCGCGTATGGATTCGACAAACCTGTTGCCGGCATGCAGAAAGTGGCCGCATACGCATATTACGTGAAACTGTTAGCAATTAATGAAGAATAGAATGAAATTATTCAGGATCAACATACTGGCACTTGCCGCAGTCCTTCTGTCAACCCTTTCCTGCGCGCGCTACGAAACCGAAGACAACATCTCGGCACAGAAGCGCATCCGCGACGCATGGATGAGGGTAAACCTCGGGAAAGAGCTCGAGGCCAATGAAAACGGTCTTTATGTGATTGACCAGAAAGTCGGCAGCGGCCGTGAGATCGGTGACAGTTCATACTGTCTTATCGAATACACTGCACGCGACTTCGAAGGGAACTACACCACCTACACAAGCGCCGAAATCGCAAAGATCCTTGGCAAATACAGAGACACTCTATACTACTCTCCGCAAATCGTCCACTTCGGTCATTTCGAGATGTACACACCTGTCGAGAACTACTTAAGGTCTCTCAGGGAAGGCGGATACGCCCACTTCATACTTCCTCCCGAGCAGTCTGTGTACAACTATCCCAAAGAGTGGAAGTCTTACTATGCAGCATACGGCAAGGATAGCGACACTCCGTCACTCTCAGAAAACTGCATCTACGAAGTCAATGTCGTGAAGGTGTTCGACGATGTACGCGAATACGAAATAGAGCAGCTTGAAGACTACGCGGCAAAGAACTTCAACGGAGTGGATTCTATAAGCCGCGGCTTCTATATGGTCAAGCTCAAGGAGATGCCGGCAGAAGATTCGATTACAGACAACAAGTCTGTCAAGGTCAAATACATAGGCAAGCTTCTGGACGGTTTCTGCTTCGACACCAACATCCAGGACACAGCCAAGGTCTACGGACGCTACAAAGCCAACAAGAAGTATTCTGACCTTTCTGTCACCTATCATCCCAACGGATACACACTCGGTACAGATGGAGAGAAGACCTACAGCAACGAGGTCATCCAGGGCTTTGCCATGGCAGTAGGCCGCATGAGGTACGGCGAGAAGGCCATCGCCTTCTTCTGCTCAGACCTCGCATACGGTTCCAAGTCATCCAAGGTCTACCCCGCCTACTCCCCGATGTGCTTCTACATCGAGGTGGTGAAGGAATAACTGTTACAGATTATTATCCAGCCAGTGGATGCGCTGGGTGGTGAACCGGGTCAGATATTTGACCTCCGACTCATACGTAGTGCGGCTCGCATATCCATCTGGATTTGCCCATACATATTCTCCAAGTATCGGCCACTTTTTGAAATTCAGGCGTGAATCAAAACTCATGACTGCCGCCATGGCAGGGATGGTGTCTGTGATGTATGCATCCAGAGCCGGCTTGGTCTCATCCCAGCGGTCACGTACTTTCTGCGCGAATTCGGGATCTTCGAAGAGCCTTGATATCCACGCCGCCTTCTTGATCCAGAAACCTCTGGGCTTGTCGTTGTCGTTATAGTTGACATTGCCGAACCCGATGTCGAAGTCCCAGCTGGGTCCCATGTGGATAAGACTGTCGGCTGGGTCGTAGTACATATACACGCTGGTATGGAAGATAGCGTCGTTGTTCTTTGAGAGTTCGCTGATGATATACCAGTCCACAAACGAATCCACGTCTATGAAATTAGAGTAATGGCTGCGGCCGGTTGTGAATTTGCTTGAGTAGATGGCATCTTCCACTGACTGTATCTTCCTTTGGACATACTGCCGGTATTCTTCTGGGATTTCGTCACCATCGGGGTCACAGAGTGCGAATTCCACCCAGTGAGTGGACCTGAATGTGAACTCCTGGTCACAGCGGGCATCAACCTCCATCAGGAAACCGTATTGTGGCAGTTCCTCAACCGAAGGGCAGTCTTTGATATCGGGGATGTCCACCCTCTTGCTGCCTATTCGCGGAGTCTCTGTCACACAATAGATGCCCTGGTACTCTCCGTTCATGAACATGTGTGTCTGCTGTGTGCGGGGGTTCCAGTCAAGGTTGGTGTATATGTCACGCCCCATATTGTAGGCGATCTGGTTGCGGATGAGTGTCTTGTCGCAGTAGTTTGCCACCAGTGCGAAAGACTTGTGCTTCTTGAGACCGGCGAACTTGGCCTTTTCAGGAAGTTTCAGAGTGAACGAGTGCTTCGGCATGTTCCACCAGCTGGAATTGCCTCGCCCCTTCATCATGCAGTTCTGGTAGCTCTTCACTGTGCTGTCCATCTCGAAGAAACCTGCCTTTATATTGTCGGTGTAGTCATCACGCGAAAAATCGGTTGTGGGTGTCTCTATCACAAGGAGGGGGATTTTTGTGGCGCACACTGTATAATCCTTCTTGTCGCCGTTTTCCGCCACTACAGTCAGGGTCACAGGATCGGTGAAATCGATCTTGCTGTAGCTGGGGCTCACAGAAGAGCCCTGGTAAAGCACGTCACTTCCGTTTGCCACCTTGTATGACAGTGTAAGTTCTGTAACATCTGCATCTTCAGGAACCTGGATATAGAAAGTGTTGTCAAGCACAAATAGATGCTTATGTCCGTTAAGTGCGAAGTATTTGACACCCACACCGTTTACAGGTGCAAGTTCGAACGGTGTCGATGTGTCCATCTTGAAATCGAACGAACTGCCGTCGTCCATTGTAATGAAAAGCTGGCCTGAATAGTCGTCGACCACAACAGACCAGACCTTTGCCCCGGAGGGGACTGTCCTGCCTGTAATGAACTGGCCTGCAATGGCAAGCGGCCGCCCATAATTATGCACCCTTATCACATAATTGTCATTCTGGTTCACCAGGACACGTATGAAGGACCCTCCGACGGAACCGTCCATCCCGGAAGTGGTGACAGGGTTCTTTTCTGCATCGGTCACCAGGGTATATGATTCTCCGCCGTCAACCGAACACATCCAGTATCCGGCCTCGTCCGTAGCATAGAGCGGTGTGACCGCCTCTTTCTTGTTCTCTACAGTGGTAGCGGTACCGTCGGTGAATGTTATTGTCCACCCGCGGCCCGCATCGATTGTAGAGACATTCTGCACCACCTTCCCATTTTTGAAGGCCGCCTCCAGTTCTTTGTATTTCGATGGTTTGTCAATGCCATCCTGGCAGGCGGCAAGCACCATACCCAGAAGAAGCACAACAGCCAGTTTCAGTCCTGATTTCATTTATTTACGCTAAAAACTCATATAAAGATACAAATAATTTTCAGAATCTGACACTCATTCCTACTCCGGGAGCAAGATTGAGACCACCGGCTGATGCACTGCCGGCTGCGGGTGATCCCGGGCCGTTGAATGTCACCACCGTCGGGAGGATGGTGATTGTGGTTTTTACGCCGGTATCTGGGCCGAGCCCGACAGAAGAATTGTGCACCTCAAGTATCCTGTCTATCTTTTTGTTTGCAATAGGAAGGATTATGGCACCGGTAAGCGCAGTTGCAGCTCCGATACCGAGAATGATATAGTTAGCCCTGTTGAACTCGTATCCGCCCAATGTGCAGTACAGCAGTTCGACCAGGCCGTAACCAGCCGCATAACCGATGCCGTCGCCTATGAGTTGTAGTCCAAGGTCATGGTTTCTGAAAGCCCTCTTGATGGCAATGAATTCCTCTGCCGGAAGCCCTGCCTGGATCTCTTCGTACGTAAGGCAGCGCGACTCTCCTTCCAGTGCGCCGATTTCAACCACTTCACCTTTCTCGCGCACCCAGCCTCCGGGCAGTCTGCTGTTGTCATTTCTGGTCTGGGCCATTGCCGCGCCGCACACAAGCAGCGCCACCGCCAATACAAGTATTCTTTTCATCTTTCTAATTTATAATATACTCCACAATATAACCGACACGGCATACGCCAGATCGTAAAAGCCTGTCAGCATCAGGATCCTGTTGTAGCCACGCCCTTCCGCATTCAGGAACTTGCTATACAAAAATACAGCAAGAATAAATAAAATGCACGCTGCCGGCCATGATTTCATCACCAAAGCAGCAATCAGAGGTACTGAAAAAAGGCACACGGCATAATATCCCCTGCCGAAATTGAGCGCAGCAGCGTCGCCGTGCCTCCTGCCCACTTTAACCACAAGCGTACGTTTGTCAGATGCATTGTCGCCCTTGTAGTCGCGGGTGTTGTTTACAGTAAGTATCCCGGTGGCAAGGGCACCGCATCCTAGTCCGAGCCAGAAAGAGAGCATGTTCCACTGTCCGGTAAGGATATATGTAGTACCCATCGACGCTATGAACCCGTAGTACGACAGCGAAAACAAGTCTGCTATCCCAAGCGATGCCAGCGAATGTCTTGTAGCCGAATATAAAACCGCAAACAGCATTGCTGTCACCCCTATCGCAATCACAGGCCAGCCGCCCAGCCAGATAAGATATCCGCCTAGAACGATACATACAGCGGCGTCAACCGAAATTGCCGTAAGCAGCTGCCGCGGAGTTATCACCCCCTGCGACACGGCACGTGCCGGTCCGAGCCTTTCCGGCCCGTCGGCTCCACGGCGGAAGTCACAATAGTCATTCACCAGGTTGCTGAGCACCTGCAGCGCCATAGCACACACCATTACCGCCGCGGCGTGCCAGCCGTTGAATTTCCCCAACAGTGAGGCTGCGCATATACCCACAGCCACAGGTGAGATGCTGGCGGCCAGGGTAAACGGCCTTATTATGAAGAACCACTTCTTGAACCAGCCCATACCGCTACTGAGGTTTGACACCCGTATAAAGGTTTACCATATTGAAGGATAGTGACTTGAATGACACCTGCTCGAAACCTGCAGCACGCATCATCCCGCAGAATGTCTCTCCGCAGGCAAATTCATAAATTGTGGCCGGCAGATACCTGTAGGCCGACTTGTTGCCGGCAAGCAGCTTGCCCAGGAACGGAATGACATTGGTGTAATACCATTTCGCAAATGAAGCCACAGGCCCCTTGCGCGGAGTGGCGAACTCAAGTATCACGGCACGGCTGCCGGGCTTCAGAATCCTCATCATCTCGCACAGCCCCGCCTGCGGGTCGTTGAAGTTGCGGATGCCGAAGCTGCATGTCACCACATCCACCGATGCATCGCCGAGCGATGTGTGCTCGCAGTTCTCACGGGAGAGCGAAATCACATCCTGCAGGCCGCGGCGCTCTATCTTTTCACGTGCCACAGCCAGCATTCCTTCAGAAAAGTCAAGTCCGTAGATATGCCGTGGAGCAAGCTTTCCGGCCATATATATTGCAAGGTCGCCGGTGCCGGTGGCGAAATCTGCAATCACAGCACAGCTTCCCTGTCCCGCCGCCTTCACTGCCTTCCGTCTCCAGCTGCGGTCTATCCCCACCGAAAGCAGATGGTTGAGGCTGTCGTACGACGGCGCTATGCCGTTGAACATCTCGTCAACTTTTTTCCTACTGATTCTTTCTGCCATAATCCAATGATTTTATGAAAGGCACCACCAGCAGTATCGATGTAAGCACTTCACATATCGGAAGTACAAGCCACATACCGGCAGCCCCCCACCAGAGTGGCAGCAGGAGGAATGCAGGTATCACAAACACCACTCCCCTGAGTACAGAGCCGACCGTTGCAAGCGCCGGACGCTCTATGCTCTGGAAATAGCCGATGGCGATAATGTTGCACATATAGAAAAGCATTCCTGCGCCGAACAGCGGGAATCCTTCCAGCGCAAGTGCCGCCGAAGGGTCGCTGACAGGGAGGAACAGCTCGATAAGAGGCTTGGGGAAGAAAACGAACAGCACAGTGATTGCAAGTGCCGTAAGCCCGCCGACGTGGAAACACTTGAATGTGCTTCTGCGCGCCCTTGCGCCATCGCCCAGACCATAGTTGAAACTGATGACAGGCTGCATAGAGTTCACTATCGCATAACCTATCATGAACAGAAGGGGGTTATAGTAGCAGACAATGCCGAAAGCACCCACACCTACAGTGCCCAGATACTTCATGAACACAAGGTTGCCCACCACACTGTAGACTCCGCCGCATATCTCACCCACAAACGACCCGAAGCCCAGCTTGCACTGATAGCCGATATTGCGGATGCTGAGCCTGAGGCTCTTGAGGCTGCGCTTCGGCATCTGGAAATGCACCTTGCCCGACAGTTTCAGCATATAGAACACCGCCATCACCCAGCCGGAGAAAATGCCCGCAGTGGTGGCAAGGGCCGCGCCGAACACCCCCATCCCCATAGGGAAGATGAAGAGCCAGTCCAGGAAGATGTTTATCAGAGCCGGGACCACATTGGCCATCATGGCATATTTCGGCGAGCCGTCGAGCCGGATGGCAAACATGCACACAGTCTTGGTGAGATCGAAGGATATGGCCGGAGCCAGGCCGCACATATATGCCGCCACCATCTCCACCATGCTCTCCTCTGCCCCCAGCGCCCTTGCCAGCGGACGGCGCAACAGAAGCAGCGCCGCCACCAGGACAATACCGCAGAGCGCAGCGAAGGCAAAGCCCTGTGTGATGTTGAGATTGGCATCCTTCTCCTTCTCATGCGAAAAATGGATGGATGCCACAACGCTGCTGCCAAGGCCCATCATAAGCCCGATGGCAGACATCACAGAATAGACAGGGTTGCAGAAATTGACAGCGGCCACCCCCCTCGCCCCAACGCCGTGCGACACGAAGATACCGTCTATCACGCACATCAGCGCAATGGAGGCCATCCCGGTCAGCGTCGGGAAGAACATCTTGCGGAATATGGTATCTATCCGCTCCCTGCCGAAATCTATCTCACCCTTCTCCATTCAGACGGAAAGCCTAGTATTTGAATGAAGCGGGATATCCCAGAAGCTGGTATGCAATGGCGTAGGCCATTCTCTTGTGTCCTAATGTATTTGGATGCAGCACGTCGTGCTCGCTGTTCATGAAATATCTGTGGAACTGCTCGTTCATGGGATACAGGCCGCACACGGCATTGAGGTCTATCACAGGCACTGCCCAGATG
This sequence comes from Candidatus Equibacterium intestinale, assembly GCA_018064305.1. Lineage (GTDB taxonomy): Bacteria > Bacteroidota > Bacteroidia > Bacteroidales > UBA932 > Equibacterium > Equibacterium intestinale. Next base: position 10,543 of record JAGHVP010000143.1, read on the forward strand.
TTTGCGGTCTCTTTCATTACAGCCACATAGTCGTCGATATAGAGGCCTATTGCATTTGTGAAATACTCATCGGGCTGGATGTTGCCGGCAGAGAACTCTGAAAAACCGCGGTGTATGGGGGTAAGCAGAATCACCTGCTGCTCTGGGAAGTTGGTTTTCAGGTAATCCATCATGATGTTGATGCGGCCGCGGTATGTGGCAGCTTTCGAGGGAGTGCGGTAGCGGCGCGCAACGGTGATGGGGCCGCCGATTGTGGTGTTCTGTGTAGAATACTCGAACCACTCGCCCAGCTCCACGCTGCGCTCGAAATCGTTGGTGCCTATGAAGATGATGAAGGCATCTATCTTGTCGCCCAGCTCTTCCTTAGCTCTTTCTGCCTGCCCCACGATGTCTTTGGTCTGATGGCCGCTGATGCCGTAGTTGTGGGCCTCTATGCCGAGGATGCCGATGAGCTGGTGCCAGTATGTGTCTGTACCCTCGCTGAGCTGGCGTTCGTCAGAGATCGAATCTCCAAGGATTGACACCACCTTCCCGATCCACTGGCTCATGATTCCAGGACCTGCAGGCTCTGCCTGTTTCTTTTTGTCTCTGGCGTATGAAGGGGTTGCCAGAATCAGCGCAACTGCAAGCGCTGCAATAACTTTGATGCTAGTTTTCATTATTTCGAATTCTTTCTGATTACTTTTTTATAGTTCTTCATGGCGTCTGTCACGGCCTTGATGCATACGGGACGGGTCTGGTCGTCAACCTTCACGTTGCCGTTCCCTGTGCTGAAGTCATTCTTTGTCACGCCGATTCCGGTGTAGGGGTATATCAGGGTCTGGTACCATGTCATGGCCAGGGTATAGCGGCCGGCCCCCAGGTCTATGTGGAAGCCGTCACGGGTCATCTCCAGCGGAGCGCTGCTGAGCTCTGTGTTCCTGACATTGTCTATTGCAACAGCCGAAGGAATCAGATAGGTGAAATACGGTGTTTCCGAAAGCAGGTTATTCACAGAACCGCAGATTGCCTTGAACATGTTCTGCGGCTCGGTTCCGTAAGCCGTGAACCTTCCGTCAGCCATATATTCTGCCGAATATGACCAGGTCATCTGCCAGCCCCAGAGGGCATCGGGCTGTGTCAGCCGCACATATTCCACAAGCTTGTCTATCCATGGTCTGTAGCTGTCCCACAGGCCGGAGAAGGGCGAAGCCTGCTGAGTCACCACTATGTCGTATTTCGCATAGTCCAGCGCATCCTGGAGCGTTACGTTGTCTGTCCTGGTCCAACTGTTCACACCGGCCTTTGACACATACATGATATATGAGGGTGATTCAGACTCATATTCTTTCACATGCCTTTCAACCGTACATCCACCAATGTACATGCTCACCAGTTCCACATTTTTGATTCCAAGGTTTTCCAGTATGGCGGGAAGATAGTCCACGCCGTCGTCGGTGAAGCTGTTGCCAATGGCAAGAATGCGCAGCACTCCGTCTTTGACGGGTTCTTCTGCATGATGCCTGCAGGCCGATGAATCGAATGATACCGCTATCAGAAGGGCGGTCAGAAGGAATAATCTTTTCATGGTTCTACTTCAATGGAATGAATTCATATTCGAATGATTTGCGGCTCACGGTTATCCTGCCGAAACCTTCGGTGTAACCTTCATGCAGGGAAAGGCCTGCGGCGCCCGTTGTAATCATCCTGATGCCGTCGATCTCGATGTCGTTGCAGCGGTGCAGGTGACCTGTGAAAAGCGCGGTCACGCCATATTTCTTGAAAAGTTCCATATAGCGGGCACGCATAGGGAAGCTGAAACTGTCGTATGTCTCTGGTTCGTCCAGCGACTCCAGCACCAGCGGGCAGTGGCAGAACAGGAATATCTGACGGCACTTCCCCGCCATTCCGGCAAGCTGCTCCTCCATCCACTGATACTGCTCAGCCTCGAGTCTGCCATTATCTTCCTTAATGATATTGCTGTCAAACCCCAGGAAGCCTGTCTTCTTATGGACAAATGCAAAACGGTTGTCACCGCGCAGCGCCTTGAAACTGTCCACCTTCTCTTCCAGGGTCTGCCCCGGATACCCGGGACGGTAGTCGTGGTTGCCGGGCAGCTGATAGACTTCAGGTATGAGAGCCTCCTGCACATCAAGATAGCACGACATCTCGCGCTCAACCACGGGATTGTCTACAAGGTCTCCGGTAATCACCACAAAATCAGGGTTCAGCGCATTCACCATCCCCACCGCCACCATGCAGTTCAATGAATCCTGTTCGAAAGTGCGGCACTCGGCAAACCCCAGCTGTGTGTCTGTCATCTGCACGAATGTGAAAGAATCGTTACTGCAGGAAGTAAGCATGACGGCCGCAGCAACAGCGGCAGATATGATAAAGAATGACCTTAATGTTTTCATATTTATTACAAATGAGTGGTAAAGTTACATAAAAATACCGTAAATTTGAGGTTTGGAACCAAACAAAAGTCAAATATGTTACTCCACACACTCCTTGCAGCACTGGCTGCCGTATCTATGCTCTGGCAGAATCCTGAAGCCAACCACGAGAACCGGGCACAGATGGAAACCTATGTGCAGGTTGAAAATCAAATGCGCATCGACATGGACGGCATGTGGAAATTCAACTGGGTGAAAGACCTCGGCGACCGTCCCACAGACTTCTTCCGCACCGACCTGGACGATTCGGACTGGGGCGTGATGCCCATTCCCGGAGTGTGGGAGCTCAACGGCTACGGCGACCCGCTATACCTCAACATCGGCTATGCCTGGAAGGGGCACTACGAAAACAATCCTCCCATCGCCCCGGCAGAAGAGAACCATGTGGGTTCTTACCGCGGCACAATGACCATCCCGGCAGAGTGGTTCCGCAGCGACCGCCAGATAAAGATACATTTCGGCAGCGTTACATCCAACATCCAGCTTTATATCAATGGAGAATATGTAGGATACAGCGAAGACTCGAAGCTCGAGTGTGAGTTCGACATCACGAAATACGTCAAGCCGGGCGACAACCTCTTCGCATTCCAGTTGATGCGCTGGTGCGACGGCACCTACCTTGAAGACCAGGACTTCTGGCGCCTCACTGGCATAGTACGCGAAAACTATATCACCGCCCGCCCGAAAGACCGCATAACAAGGGTTGAAGCGACTCCCGACCTTGACGCTGACTATATCAACGGCACCCTCCACATCAGAGGCGAAGCGGCGAAAGGTGTGAAATCGGTTGACATCACGCTCAAGGATGCAGCCGGCAATACAGTTGCAACAGCCGGCGCCACCCCTAAAGGCGGAAAGTTCACCGCTGAGATAAATGTAGGCAATCCGGCAAAATGGAGTGCCGAGGAGCCGAACCTCTACAGGCTCGTCCTCACATCTTACAACGGTAAGGGCGCCACCGAAACCATCAGCCTGAACACAGGTTTCAGGAAGGTGGAGATAAAAGGCGCGCAGCTGCTTGTCAACGGCAAGCCGGTTCTCATAAAGGGCACAGACCGCCACGAGATGAGCCCGTCCGGCGGATACCATGTCACTCCCGAGGATATGCTGAACGACATCCGCATATTCAAAGAGCTGAATATCAATGCAGTCCGCACTTCCCACTACCCCAACGACCCGAGATGGTACGACCTCTGCGACAAATACGGCATCTATGTAATAGACGAGGCCAATGTCGAGTCGCACGGCATGGGATACGAAGAGAAGACCCTGGCAAAGGTCCCTGCATTCGGAAAGGCACACCTCGAACGCAACCAGAGGATGCTGCAGCGCGACTTCAACCATCCTTCAATCATTATATGGAGCATGGGCAACGAAGCAGGAATGGGTCCCAACTTCGAGACATGCTACAACTGGATTAAAAGCTATGACCCGTCGCGCCCCGTTCATTACGAGCGCGCTGTCGGCTACAAGGACAATGCATACACAGACATCGTCTGCCCCATGTACATGAGGCCCGACGACTGTGAGAAGTATGTCACTGAAAACCCCACTAAGCCTCTCATCCAGTGCGAATACGCCCACAGCATGGGCAACTCCATGGGATGCCTGTCAGACTACTGGAAGCTGATACGCAGATATCCCGCATACCAGGGTGGTTTCATCTGGGACTTTGTGGACCAGGCCATTGCCCGCAAGGAAACCGACGGCACCGTAGTCTATACATTCGGAGGCAGCTACAACTCATACGATCCGTCAGACAACAACTTCAACTGCAACGGATTCGTGGCTGCAGACCGTTCGTTCCACCCTGCTGCATGGGAGGTATGGCACGAGTACCGTAACATCCTGACAATTCCCGTCAATCCCGCTGAAGGAGTCTTTGAAGTATTCAACGAGAATTTCTTTACAGACCTCGAGGACTATACAATAGAATGGGCCCTGACTTCAAACGGCATGGCAATTGCCGCAGGGCACACAGACTGCCCCGTTGTAGAGCCTCAGGGCAGGGCATGTATCACACTTCCGTATGCTTCCGCGCTCAAGGGTGCAGGCAGTGATGCCGTATTCGTGACAGTCAGCTACATCCGCAAGACTGCGGCCCCGCTTCTGCAGGCCGGTCACAGGGCAGCATCAGAGCAGTTCGAGATTGTGCCGGTAGACTTCGGCAGACGGTGGGCTGAAAGCATCGAAGCATTCAACAGCCCTAAGCCGCACCTCGGCTCAAGCGCAGTCACCGTCACTTTCGACCAGACCACCGGCTGGATCAGCAGCATCAGGAAAAACGGCACTGAATATCTTGCCTCTCCCATCGTCCCGAACTTCTTCCGCCCCGCCACCGACAACGACAAGGGCGGCCATGATTACTCACAGATTTCGCTGTGGCGCAATGCCGGCTGCAGGCTTACAGGCTTCAGCCAGTCAGAGACCGGCTGTACTACCGCAACATACGAAGTCTCCCTCGCCGACGGCAGCGCAGTTGCCGACCTTGAGATGCGCTACTGCATAAACTTTGAAGGTTCTGTCCTTGTAAGCGAGAAGTTCACCCCCAGAGAAGGCGCCGAGGCCCCTGCATTGACATGCTTCGGGATGAAATGGGCTATGCCGGGTCATTTCAGCAGGATAGACTATGAAGGGCCAGGCCCTGTCGAAAACTACCCAGACCGTACCGGTGCCGCGCAGTGGGGCAGGTGGAGCAGCACTGCCGACGGAATGTTCCAGTATGACTATGTCCGCCCGCAGGAGTGCGGTGCAAGAAGCGGACTTTCAAGCTGGAGCCTGAGCGACGGCAGCAACAGTGCAGGCTCAAGCCGCCTGACACTGACCGCAGAAGAGCCCTTCACCGCATCTTCTCTCCCCTACGCACCCGACCAGCTGGACATCGAGGGTGGCAGATATGTCCGCCATACACACGCACTCAAGCCCGACGGCAATATCTATGTAGCTGCAAGCCACAAGATGAGAGGTGTCGGTGGAATCGACTCATGGTACGAGCTTCCGGCAGAAGAGTACCGGATACCTTTCAGCAACTATGAATTCAATTTTATTATCAATATCAAGTAAATGATGAAGAAAATAATTTTCTCTCTGGCTCTCATTGCCGCAAGCGCAATGTCAGCCTTCGCACAGGGCGACCCCATGGCTCCCCTGCCCAACGATCCGGCCTACCGCACAGGTGTGCTTGACAACGGCCTCACTTATTACATCCGTCACAACGAAAAGCCCGCACAGCGTGCAGACTTCTACTTCGTAGCCAATGTCGGCGCCATCGAAGAGAACCCCGCCCAGGACGGTCTCGCCCATTTCTACGAGCACATGGCGCTCAACGGCAGCAAGAACCTCCCCGGCAAGACAATGCTCGATTATTTCCAGAGCATCGGTGTGGAATTCGGCCGTAACATCAACGCCAGCACAGGAGTAGAGCAGACAATCTATCAGATTACAGACTGCCCCACAATCCGCGAAGGCATCATAGATACAGCAATCCTCACACTCCACGACTACTGCTACTTCACCACAAATGATTTCGAGGAAATCGAGAAAGAGCGCGGTGTAATCGTCGAGGAGTGGCGCACACGCCGCACAGCCAGCTGGCGCATACACGAGCAGACCCTGCCCTACCTCTACAAAGATTCGAAATATGCCACCTGCACCCTTATCGGCGATGTCAACAACATCAAGACATTCGACCCGCAGTGCCTCGTAGACTTCTACAAGACATGGTATCATCCCGAGCTGCAGGCCCTTGTAATCGTAGGTGACGTGGATGTCGACGCAATCGAGGCAAAACTCAAAGAGCGTTTCCAGGACATTCCCAAGTCTGAGGTTCCCGTACAGCACCTGATGCCCGTCATCCCCGACAACGAGGAGCCCATCGTAGGCATCATCACCGACCCCGAGACTAACATCACATCTATCTCAGCCCTGTTCAAGACCCCGGCCGTTCCCTACGAAGTCCGTTCTACATTTGCCGGCTACATCGACGGTCTTGTAAAAGGCATGATCTGCAACATCATAAACGAGCGTCTCAACGACATATCAGTGCAGCCTGATGCACCTTTCATCGGAGCAAGTGTTTCAATGGGCAGCTTCGTAAGGACTTCCGACGCCATCTCTTGCAACCTCAACTGCAACGAAGGCAAGGGAGTGGAAGCTTTTGCAGCTGTAATGTCAGAAATGGAGAAAGCAAAACGCTACGGTTTCACAGATGACGAGGTAGAACGCATCAAAACCAACTACCTCCGTTCTTTCGAAAGAGCAAAAGATGCAGCTGACACCCGTACAAACGGCCAGCTCGTGAATGCTCCCATCAACAGTTTCCTCAGAGGTTCAAGCTATCTTGCACCCGACTTCGCATACGACCTCGTACAGCAGATCATGGGTATGGTGTCGGTCGAGGCACTCAACCAGTCAGTTGCACAGCTGTTCGATTTCAGCCGCAATGCAGTTGTGATATACACAGCAAAGGAGAAAGAGGGTCTCACCCATCCCACAGAAGCAGAGCTGGCATCAGTTATCGAATCACTCCCCGCACTGGAGATTGCTGCCCCCGAGGCATCAGCAGCAAACGAACCTCTCATCAGCCAGGAGCTCAAGGGCTGCAAGGTTAAGAAAGAGAAAGCAGGTGCATTCGGATTCACCGAGTGGAAGCTCAAGAACGGCATCACAGTAGCTTTCCGCCAGACCGACCTCAAGAAAGACCAGGTTCTTTTCAGCATGTCTAACCGCGGCGGCAAGTCACTTGTTGCTGATGCTGACATGAAATATGTGGACGACAACTTCGTTTCTCTCTACTTCGGCAACAGCGGTGTTTCAAACTTCCCTGAGACAAAGCTCACAAAGATGCTGGCCGGCAAATCAGTAGGCATCGGCCCTTCACTTGGCGGCACAACCCACGGCTACTCAGGAAGCTGCTCTACCAAAGACTTCGAAACCCTTCTCCAGCTCGCATATCTCTACAGCGAAGAGCCAAGATACGTTGAAGATGAGTACGCATCATCTCTTGCTCAGATCAAGGCAGTCATTCCCAACGTCATCTCAACCCCTGGTTATGTTTTCAGCAAGCACATCCAGGAGAAACTCTACACCAACCCCGAGCGCAACCAGGCAATCAGCCCCGAGATGGTTGATAGCTTCGACTACAACGAGATGGTACGCGTACTGAAGAGCGTCTTCAGCCAGAACGGCGGTGCAGTTGTAACTATCATCGGCGACATCGACGCTGAGACAGTGAAACCTCTTGTACAGAAGTATCTCGGATCTATCAAGACTTCGAAGAAGACCCCCAAGATCCAGAACACCAACAACTTCTTCGTCCAGGGTCAGTACGATGAACCCATAAAGACCGCGATGACAACACCCAAGAGCACAGTATTGTTCTGCCTCAATGCTCCCTGCGAGTTCAATCTCAAGAACATGCTGCTCGCAAGCGTAACCGACTACATCCTCGACCTTATCTATGTCGAGACAATCCGCGAAGAGGAAGGCGGCACATACGGTGTATCAACCCAGACTGCATTCTCTTATGTAGATACAAAACCCACCATCAGCACCACCATCCAGTTTGACACAAATGTCGAGAAAGTAGACGTTCTCTCTGACCTCGCTCTCAAGGGATACTACGATTTCGCAGAACAGGGTCCCTCTGAAGACCAGCTCTCAAAGGCAAAGGAGAATCTTCTCAAGAACATCCCCGAGAGCCGCATCAGCAACGGTTACTGGACAAACTGCTGGAACACACTCCGCTACTATGGATTTGACCGCGACGCCGAATTCGAGGCAACTGTCAACTCAATCACTGCAGAGGATGTCCAGAACTTCGTGAAGAACATTGCAGAAAGCGGCAACTTCTTCAAATCAGTGCTGTCTCCTGCAGAATAATCGGGCGGATCGACAGACCATATACATACAATAAGTGCCGGAAGCAATTTGTTTCCGGCACTTATTTTTTCCGCTATTTTTTCGGTGAGGATGAGGAGCGGGAGACGAACTGTCCATGCGTCTCGACCTGCTGCACAATTGCGTTGTTTGAATTAATATTGTCGAACAGTATTTCCACGGCCTTGTTTGCCATGACCTCGAGAGGCTGATGGATACATGAAATCGGAGCGTAGAAGAAATCGAACGCGGTATCACTGTCGAATCCCACAAGACCAAGCTGCTGGGGAACCTTGATGCCATGGTCCTTGATGTAATAAAGGCAGTTGACTGCAATCGTGTTGGTTGCGAATACAAGTGCGTCAGAACCCGATTCGAGTGCTTCGCGGACAATCGTTGCGCAACTCTCCTTTATATTCTTCGGATCCACACACCGTATGTCTTCGAACTGAGAGAGGTTGTTGTCTGCCATCGCCTCCCTGTACCCTGCGGCACGGCCTATCATGTGGGACAGATTGAGGTCGTAGCCTACGAAGGTTATCCTCCTGTATCCTGCGTCGATGAGTGCCTTTGTCGCGTCATGGCCGGCGCCTGTATTGTTAAGGCACAGGTAGCTTGTCTTGAGTTCCGGGAAATAACGGTCCATCAGTACAAACGAGACATTCGTATTGATAAGGTACTGTATCGTATCCTCGGACCCCTCGCACGGAACCAGGATTATTCCATCCACCTCTTTCGAGAGCATACGCTCGACCTGCTTGGCCATCTTCTCTGCATTCTCGTCGGATGATGCGAAGAGGGTCATGTACCCTTTCTCCTCAGTGGCCGACTCGATATACCTGGCAAGGTCGGCGAAGAATTGGTTCGAGATATCGGACACAATCACACCGATTGTCTTCGAGGATCCGTGCCTGAGGCTCTTTGCCAGTCCGTTCGGCTTGTAATTAAGCTCCCTGGCTATCCGCTTGACTTTTTCGGCCACGTCTTTGTTGACCCTGTACTGCTGCTGCTTGCCGTTGAGGACGAACGACACAAGAGAGGTCGACACACCGGCTGCTGCAGCAACATCCTTCAATGAAACACTGTTTTTCTTAGCCATTTCTTCTTTGTAATTTCAATTCCTGCACAACAAAGGTAAAAAAACTATTTGTTTATCTCCTTGTCGAGCCACTTCAACCTCTTGTCATAGAAATTCTTCATGTAGTTTATCTCGGCCTGGAAGGAGCCGTTGATGACAGGCTGCGACCATACGTTGTAACTGAGGATGGGCCACCTCTGGAAATTCTTTTCCGCAGCCGGACGGATATAATCCGCCCATTCGTCGATGAAATCAGGAATCTTCTCGAATTCAGGCTTGAGCTCGTTCCATCTGTCCTTTACCTTCTTCTTGAATGCCGGATCCTGGAACAGGCGGTAGTACCACCCCCAGCCATATCCCTGGAATCCGTAATCCCTTACATAGAAGCCTTCGGGGCCGTTACCGCCGGGCAGTCCGCCGAAAAAGCTGCAGTTGCCAAGCGAAAGGTCGAAGTCCCAGAGATGGCAGAACTCGAGCTTACCGCCTTTCTTCAGGGAGAAGAATGTGCTCTTGTGCAGGTTGCCGTCGTAGTTCTTAGTGAGTTCCTGGATTATATAGTTGTCTATAAATGACTTCAGATCGATGTATTTTGCATATCCACGTTCCGGGTCGGCGAAATAGTCCGACTGGGGAGCGGTCTCGAATTCGCGGAAGAATCCTTCCACATCCCTTCTTACGGCATCACTCGGCGTGTCGGGGTCCTTGTATGTTAGAGGCACAGACATCGATGTCCAGAAATTGTAAGGTTCGTCCGGATAGCACTCCAGCTCGAGATAGACGTCTCCCGCATCTGGATTGATGTCAACCTTGTTCTTGTTCACTTCCTTATGCTCGCCAAACTCATACAGGCCGTTATATGCACCATTGAGATACAGCTCCACCGGATAGAAATGAGGTGTCCATGAGAATCCGCAGATACGCGACATCTCGAAGGCAACCGCATTGCGCATCAGCGACTTGTCGTTGTAGTTCGCCATTACGATCCAGTCCCTGTCAGACTTCAGCCCCAAGACTTTGGCCTTTTCATCGAGTTTTATATGGTATGGTTTCTTCGGGAAGAAATCCCAGGTCGAGTTGCCGCGCCCCTTTATCTGCATCCTCGATTCGAAACTCCATTCGGAAGAGTGCTCATTGAACGGGTCGTCGACACGTATGGTGCCTGGGATATAGTTGTATTTGTCTGCTATTGTCCTGTTGCCGTCTGTATTGATATATACAGCCGGGAAATCTCCGTGAGGACGGAGGATTACCGTAAATGAGACCTCAGAACCATCGTAGAGAGTGACGTCATAGACTACAGGCACTGAGAAATCGTGCTGCGAAAGCCCGCTTTCCTGCTCCACTCCCCCCACTCTGACACTGAGTGCATCAGCCTCGAAACGCGGACGGAGGAGAAGGTCTCTGTAGATACGGGGGCGCTGCCCACGGATTTCCAAATCTTCCTGAGTGCATTCGATTACCTCTGTTATATTGGGATTGTCTGAGCGAAGGAACTTGAAGGACTTGAATACCTCACCGGGATTCCTGCCACGTGAGACAACTGAGCCGTTACATAGGTATGCTTTGATGAGTTTGCTGTCATACCATAAACAAAGAGGATACGAATCCCTGTCCGGGACAGTTTCAAAGTACAGCCCGGAATAGATGAGGTTCCGCAGCCACTCCCCGGAATCTTCCTCATAGAACAACTTCGGTTCGTCGAATATATTGCCGTCTATTATCTTGACCTCGTCATGGGGAATGTCTATGACAGTCCCGTCGTCGAACCGTACGATAAGGTATTCATCGGTATTTTCTGCAGACTCGTACCAGCACCCCCGTCCCATTGCTTCCATAAGCTCTGAGAAGAAGTGCGGCACTTGTGGCGGATTACCACCCGCACCTGGTTCAACCCTTTCAGCACAGGATATCACCAGAAGTACGGTCAACAGAAATATCGATATCCTATGCATCATCTCATTACCACTTGTTTATTTCCGTATCAAGCCAGTTGAACCGCTCGAGGTACCAGCTCCTCAGGTATTCCACTTCACCTGCGTACGAGCCTGGTATCCTGCGGTTTGGCCAGACGTATGTATCAAGTATCGGCCAGGCCTCGAAATTCCTGTCTGCCTGTTCCGAGATATACTGTGACTGCTCGTCTATGAATGCCGGGATACGGTCTCTGAGTTCAGTCTTCACCTGGTTCCAGCGGTTCTTGACCTTGATCTTGAAGTTGTTGTCCTGAAACAGGCGGTAATACCAGCCCCAGCCATACCCCTGATATCCAAAATCCTTGATGAAGAAGTCCTTGCCGCTTCCACTGATATTGTAGTAGGAGCCGAAATAGTCGCAGTTTCCAAGGGAGAAATCGAAATCCCATACATGGTACATCTTGAGTTTTCCTCCCCTCTCCTTGGTTATGAATGTACTCTTGCGGAGATTGCCGTCGATGTTCTTCGTAAGCTCCTGAACGATGTAGTAATTGATGAATGATGTGACATCTATGTACTTCTGATATCCGGTGTTCGGGTCAGCGAAGGAGTTGCTCTGGAGTGCTTTCTCAAAATCGTTGAAATACGATTTCACATAGTTCTGCTGTTCCTTTGTCGGATGCTCGGGATCCTTGAACATCATAGGGACACCCATGGTTGTGCTCCAGCTTACAGGCTCGTCAAGCTGCTGCTCTATCTCAAAGTAGTAGCCACCTGTAACCGCGTCGCCGGAATTGTCTTTGTCTGTGACAACGGCTATATCTACCCTGTGCTTTGCGACCTCCTTATGGTCGCCGAAGTCGTAGACACCATTGTACTTGCCGTTGACGTAAACCTCTACAGGATAGAAAGTAGGAGTCCACGGCATTCCGCATATCTTAGATATTTCCATCGCCACCTCGTTGCGGAGGAGGGATTTGTCGGAATAGTTTGCAAGAAGGACCCAGTCCTTGTTCTTCGGAAGCCCGAAGACCTTGGCCTTCTCGTCCAGTTTTATATGGTAAGGCTTCTTCGGAAATTCTCTCCATGTAGCATTTCCGCGCCCTTTTATTCTCATAGTTGTGTCCAGGTCAGCATCTCTGCTGTACCTGTGTTTCGGGTCTTCGATACGTATGGTGCCCGGAACGTAGGTGCCCTTCTGAATCTGGGCATTGTTCTTCGTATATATATACGGTGGGGAAAGTATTCCCTGAATCAAGTGAAACGGTGTATGAAACCGTATAGCCGCTGTAAAGCTCTATATCGTATTGTACGGGATTCGCGAAATTCTGTTTCGACACTCCGCTTATCTGCTCTACACCGTTGACTTTTATACTCTTTCCTGTATACTCGAAACGTGGTATCAGGGTTAGAGTCGCTATGTTTACCGGGCGGACTCCCTTGACTTCCGTCCCGTCTATTCCACATATTATGCTTTTTGCGAGGAGATTGTTCTCCTTTGTAAAGAAAGCGAAGGATGAAAGGGCCCCTGAAGGATCCCTTCCAACGATGAAGGTCTTTCCATTGCTGAAGAATACGCTGACGGAGCTGTCATCGTAATAGATGCATACCGGCCATGACGTCTCAATCGGACGGCTCTTGTCTACCTTGAAATCAGTCTGCACCATATTGATGGTCCAGCAGCCGTTCCGCTCACCGAATTCAGGAGTGTCGAAGATCATGCAGTTGACAATCTTCACATCGTTGCGCGGTATGGAGGCCGACTCGTCGCCGGAAAAGGTAAAGGTCACACAATCGTCATCCTCGAACGCCTCGCAGTAGTAGCATCCCGAGAAACATATCCGCATGAACTCTGCGAACGGATACTGCCAGCTGGCGTCAGGGTCTTCTTCCAGCGGTTCCTTGTTGCAGGCCGCAGCCGACATCAAGACCGCAAGCAGGAGCGATATGACTTTTGTGATTGATCCTTTCATATAAGTAAAAAAGGGCCGGCCATTGTAGCCGGCCCTATATCAAATCAGTTAGTCTTACTAAAACTGAGAAGCTACAATGTACAGATCACCGTTTTCATCAACCTTGATGACAGATGCAGCATAGCACTGACCGAATTCCTCATCTGTAACGAGAATTTTTGTTCCAGACCAGGGACCTTCGATCTTGTCTGCATCCTTGAATACAAGGGCACCCTCGTATGAGCGGTAGATCATCATGAAACGGTCGAACTTGGGATTGTAGACTACGCAGGGTTCTGCCCAGGTACCTGCAGTAAGAGATGACTTTATATTAGGGTCAGCTTCGTTTGCAGCCCATTCTCTTCCTGTCCAATACTCCCAGTTCTGAGGATCAGAGATATCGCTGGTTGCAGCAGCACGTGCAGCAAAGAAAGTTCTCTTTGTCTCAGCCCATCCAAGCATAACATTAGGATAACGTCCCGGAAGAGTACCGAGCATGTAAACATAGTCGCCCTTCTGGCAGAGAGATGCCTGAGCAAAGCATGTATAAGAGTTAGGCCAGTATGCAATATGGTCACTACCATCGAAAGGTACCCAGTTGCGGCCGTGATCAGGAAGGTTCCATGTCTTACCGCCGTCCTCGGATACGACAAAGCCTGAATAAGCAATGTAACGCTCAAGTGCAGTACCATCTGGACGCATAAAGGCAGGCGCGGTCTCTGCATAATAGTGCATATAAGTCTTGCCACCTACGTTGATTGCAGCATCAGGTACCATGTTAATAATGCCATCAGCCTCTGCGACTGCAGGGAGAATAAGACCTTTTGCCTTATTGAACTTGCCGATAGTGATGTCAGATGCGCTTGAAGCTTCCTTGGCAAATGCTACTGCGTTGTCCACGAAGGTACCAGAAATAGTTGCCTTAGAGCATGCAACGTTGATAGTACCTGCAGTTGCATCGTCCCATACGACGAAACGCTCTACGTCTGTAAGGTCGTCGAATGTAGCGTTCTTCATGCTTCCAAGAGACTCGACATTTGCAACCTTCATAGACTTCTTGTCATAACCTTTAGGAACAACTTTCAAATCCTTGAAATCAAGTGTACAACCTCCATTACCCCAGAAACCGAGATACATATCTGCGAAGTAGCTGTCACCTGAATAGAACTCCATTGATAATTTCTTTACTTCTGCATTATATGAGCCAGGTTCTCCGCCACCGTCACTTACTGCATGTTCAACCCATTGATCAAAAGGTGTTTCGAACCACGCATCAGGTTCCCAGAGATTGAAACCCCAATATGGCCTTGCATTTGAATTACCATAGAATGAATACTCATATTCAGTGTCCATCTCAAGAGGGATAACCTGCATAACTCTATGCCATGCCCACGGATCTGTGGTAGGCACCATTCTGCAGAACTGCTCGCCATTGTATGTAGTTGTGGTAATCTGATCAGGATCACCCTGACGGTGCCACTCTGATCTATAAATATGGTCCTGTTCAGGATAATACTCGAAGCTTGGTTCAGAAAGAACGTTGAAGTCAGCCTCTGCGAAAGATGCCTTGATAATCACGTTCTTTGCGACATTGGTAGGATTGGGATTCTCAGCCTCTACCCACTCGAATGAATCGAATGTGCCGAGGTCGGTAACTGCACCGCTCTTGAGTTCGGCACCGGCCACCTTGATCTCGCAGCGGCTGTCAGTTGCATCGGTGAAGCATACAGTGAAAGAAGATACGGTTCCAGGAGCTACTGCAACATAGTATGAACCCTCAAGCTTTTCGCTTGTGATAGTGACTTTGTTGCTGCCTTCACCAGCCTGAGTGCATGAAGGAGTTGCAGAAAGGTCGAGTGTTACGGTTCCAGAGAGAGTCTCGTTGCCGTCAGCTACAACCTGAGCTGATACGATCTCCTCGCCGGGAGCAACTGTGATCTTAACAAGGGCAGGCATGAATACGAAATTGAGAGCTGCATCCTTGCTTGCTGCATAAGCAACCTCGAAAATTGCTGCAGGGTCCAGTGAACCGGCAGCAGGTTTCTGTGCAGCAGGAATTGTAACGTTCACCTTACCTGAAGTACGCTTGTATGACGCGTTGTAAGGATAAATAACGCTGAACGACTCTGCATTGGCATCAGCTGTTCCAGTGAAGGAAGTAGCAGAAGCGGCTGTGAATTTCTGGTTTGCCTTTCCATCGAAGACGGAGATAGACTCACCTGTGCTGAACTGAAGGTCAACACCATTAACGGTTGCGGGAGTAGCGTTGAATGTCATTTCCTGATAATCAGGACCTGCAGGCACTTTCTCCTCGCCGCAAGACACGAGCAACAGCATCGCTGCTGCCATGAAGAACAATTTGATTGCTTTCATTTTTCTTGTTTTTAGGGATTATTAAAAAATATGGTTTAATATATTCAAGTTTAATAGTTTATTTTGCAAACGAGGCCTCGGCCTTCATAAGGAATACGTTGTAGGGCTGCCACTGCGAAATAGTCCAGTAGACCTCATTCGAATCCCAGTCCCTTGCGGCACAGGCCGGATGGATAAAGGATCCATACAGCTGGGCGTATCTCGAATCGGATCCACGGCATAACACATGTTCCATAGACCACGGCCCATTGATCCTCGCTGCGGAGCGGTAGCATATCGCATACGCCGCGCTGTCGAAGTACATCGCCACCCAGCGGTCATACTGCTCGAAGTACATAGTCGTCCCTGCTAAACCATCAACGCATTAATAATCAGTGAAATAAGTCAAAATAATACTTGCAAAATTGCCCGGAAATGCTTAAC
>JAGHVP010000112.1 GCA_018064305.1 Candidatus Equibacterium intestinale
TTTTCGAAGTGCCTGAAAGAGGCGGTCCTGGAGAGTGACTGTGTGTGCATTCCAGGCCTGGGCACTTTTGTGGCGCAGCGTGAAGGTGCTTCATTTTCTGACAGAGGCACCATAATCAATCCACCTTACCGCAAACTGTCGTTCCGCGCTGAAGAGCAGGGGGATATGGACGCATTCAGCAGCAGGCTGGCGCAGGTTATTCCAGCAGGCAGTGATGCAGCCGCCGAGCTGCAGGCCCTGGTTGAAAAAATCAGGGATGACCTTTTCGGCAAGCGCAGCATAAGGCTGGAAGGGCTCGGCACACTGCGCGCCAATTCGCAGCAGGTGGTGTTCTTTGCGGAAGACGAAGGGCTTGACATCTGCCCTGATGCATTCGGCCTCAAGCCTGTTGCCGTGAAGGTGCGCCAGGTGTCTGATAAGGCGGAAATAGTTCCTGCAGAAGCCTTTGAGAACAAGCAGTCTCCGATAGATGCAGCCCATGCAGAGGAAAGGCCGCGCAGCAGGAAAAAGCACATCTTTGGAAAGATACTGCTTGCTCTGCTGGCCGTTGTCATACTTGCAGCGGCGGCCGCGTATATATTTAAAGACACCCCATGGCTGAGTGCAATCCTCGACAGACTCCTGTATACAGAAGAGGAGCTGCAGCTCATCCGCATGTTCCAATAGTTGGTAAAGACTGCTGCATGATATGATAAGCAAGGCAACCATAGCAAGGATTATGGACGCGACACTCATCGAGGAGGTGATCGGTGATTTCGTGACGCTTAAACGACGGGGCTCCAACTATTCCGGGCTCTGTCCTTTCCACGCCGACAACAACCCTTCGATGAACGTCTCTTCAACCAGGCAGATTTTCAAGTGCTTCGCATGCGGAAAGGCCGGGAATGTGATCACTTTCCTGATGGAGCATGAGCATATCAGCTATCCGGAGGCATTGAGATACCTTGCAAACAGGTACAATATCGAAATAGAAGAGAAGGAGGAGACCCCCGAGGAGGCCGCCCAGCGGATGCATACCGAGAGCCTCACGATTGTCACCGAGTTCGCTCAGAAGTATTACAGCGAAATGCTCTACAACGATGAAATGAGTAGCCGGATAGGTCTCAACTATTTCTACAGCAGAGGTTTCACAGATGAAATAATAAAGAAGTTCGGACTGGGATACGCCCCGAGCTCACTTGACAGGATCCCGAACGGTATGGATGCCGGGGGCAACCCACAGTATAGATATAAGAAAGCCAGGCCGTCGTTCTCAGACGTGGCCCTGGAGAAAGGTTACAATGCCGACTATCTCGTAGAGACCGGTCTGTCGTTCAAGAAGGACGACGGGCGCCTGGTCGATATGTACTACGACAGGGTCGTTTTCCCTATCTATACGATAAGCGGCAAGGTCACTGCCTTCAGCTGCAGGGTTCTGGGCAGCTCCGACCAGGCCAAATACAAGAATTCCCCCGATTCTGAGATATATCATAAGAGTTATGCCCTGTACGGCTTCTATCAGGCCAAGAATGCCATAGCTGCAAGGCGCAGCTGCATCCTGGTGGAAGGCAATGCCGATGTTGTGATGATGCACCAGAAGGGCATAGAGAATGTGGTGGCCTCATGCGGCACAGCCCTCACAAGCGGCCAGGTGCTGATGATAAAGAGATTTGCCGATACCATCACTGTCATCTATGACAGTGATGCTGCCGGCATCAAGGCGGCGCTGAAGGCGATCAACCTGATTCTTCAGGAGAACATGAAGGTGAATCTGGTGCTCCTGCCGGAGGGCGAGGACCCTGATTCTTTCGCAAAGGCGCATGAAAAAGACGAGATAGAAGACTATATCGATGCACACTCTCAGGATTTTGTCTCTTATATGGAGATGATTCTGATGAAGGATGTGGGGCAGAATGACATATACGGACGCCATCAGGTGGTGAACGAGATAATGCGTTCTATCTCTTACGTTTCAGATGAGAATCTGCGCGGGATGTTTGTCCAGAAGCTGGCCAGGCTGTTTGACATGGACGAGAACAAGATCACACGCCAGGTAGGTAGGATATGGAGGGAGAGGCGCGACCAGCAGAGAGCCCAGAAAGAGCGTGAGGCAGAGCGCCGCGAACAGCCTGCCGCTGTGCCGCCACCGCCCTCGGCTGAAGATGCCCCCGATGAATATCCTTCTGGAGAATCTATGACGCCTGACCCAGATTATGCTCCGGTGCAGGCAGAGCCGGCCGCGCCCGAAAAGTCATCGGCAGTGCAGGCGTTCAGCTACCTGTCGCAGTTCGAGAAGGAGATTCTGTCGCTGCTGGTCCGTTTCGGTGAGGCACCCCTGCCAGATGAATCAAGTATGATGTATGGTGCCGGCCTCGGCCGGAGCGTCACTGTGGCCCAGTATATCAAAGACAGCATGGACAATGACGAGCTGGTGTTCACATGCCCGCTCTACAAGCAGATATACGACGAATACTTCAGCATAGAGAAGCCGTACAGCGAGGACTGGGAGGAGGTTCAGGGCAGTATCACCAAATATTTCACGTTCCACAGCGACCAGGAGATAGTGAGGTTCATGACCGACATCCTGGACGAAGACCAGCTGCTGACCAGCCGCAAGCTGCGTGAATCCCTTACGCCTGAGGTTCATACCCTGGGCAAGTCTGTGCCGAAGGCAGTGCTTACCTACAAGCTCAGGCTGCTCGAACATACCTGCACCGAAATCATCGCCGGCATCAAAGCGGCCGAAAAGGCGGGCGACGAGGCTGCAAAGAGTGAGGCCCTCAACCAGCTTGTCATCATCAATTCGGTGAAATTGGCGCTTACAAAGGAGATAAATTCTCTTTAATTGATTATTTTTGCATTCCCTAAACAACACATATATACAATGGAAAACAACTACAAAAGAACACTTGTGACCTGCGCGCTTCCCTACGCCAACGGACCAGTACACATCGGACATCTGGCAGGAGTCTATGTTCCCGCCGACATTTACGTAAGATACCTCCGAATGCGCGGCTGCGATGTCCTTTTTGTATGCGGTAGCGATGAGCACGGCGTGCCTATCACCATCAAGGCTCTCAAACTCGGGTGCACTCCCCAGGATGTGGTTGACAAATACCACGGAATCATCAAGAATGCATTCGCCGATTTCGGAATCAACTTCGACATATACTCACGCACTACCTCTAAGGTCCACGAAGAGACCGCTTCCGAGTTCTTCAGGAAGCTTTACGACGAGGGCAAGTTCATAGAGAAGGAGAGCGAGCAGTATTACGACACCGAGGCCGAGACTTTCCTGGCCGACAGATATATCGTGGGCACATGCCCCAAATGCGGTGCTCCCGGAGCATACGGCGACCAGTGCGAGAAATGCGGGTCGACCCTCAGCCCCGAAGAGCTGATAGACCCCCATTCGGCAATCAGCGGCGCACCCCTCGTCAAGAAGAAGACAAGCCACTGGTACCTTCCTTTGGACCAGTACGAAAGCTGGCTCAAGGAGTGGATCCTCGACGGCCACAAGGAGTGGAAGACAAATGTCTATGGACAGTGCAAGTCGTGGATAGACGGCGGTCTCCAGCCCCGTGCCGTGAGCCGTGACCTCAACTGGGGCGTTCCTGTCCCCGTGAAGGGATGCAAGGG
>JAGHVP010000126.1 GCA_018064305.1 Candidatus Equibacterium intestinale
ATCAGTTCTCCTATCCCATTTCAGTCCTTTCATGAATCTTGCCCGCATCAAATGTCTGTCCCAACTGGTCTGCGCCATGTGCAAAGTCCAGACGGTGAACTACTCGAAGCTCGTCTCGGCCTTTGACAACAGGACGCCGAAGGTATCCACGAGGCTATTGACAAACATCTTGCTGAGTAATAAACAACAAAAAATACCAAACAAAAAAGAGGCTCCGGATTTCCGGGGCCTCTTCTTTTTGAGCCTTTTACGGGACTCGAACCTGCGACCTGCTCATTACGAATGAGCTGCTCTACCAACTGAGCTAAAAAGGCTTTATAACAGAATCGCGGCCGTGATCAGCCGCGATTCTAATATCTGTGGGATGAGTACTACTCTGCCTGCTCCTCTGCGGGAACAACATCAAACTTAACAGTAGCTTTGATGTCGCGGTAGCATTTTACGATTGCCTCGTATGTGCCGACTTCCTTGACGTTGTCTGCACCTGCAATCTCGATGTCCTTGCGGTCAACATTGAATCCGAGAGCTGCGAGAGCTTCAGCGATCTGAATGTTGTTCACTGAACCGAATACCTTGCCGTTTGAGCTTACCTTTGCTGCAACCTTTACAGCTGCTGCGCTGAGGTTAGCTGCAAGAGCTTCAGCGTCTGCGCGGAGCTTAGCCTCTTTGTGAGCTTTCTGACGGAGGTTCTCTGCAAGAACTTTCTTAGCTGAGGGAGTGGCCATGATGGCATACCCCTGGGGGATAAGATAGTTAGCTGCGTAACCGTTCTTTACTTTAACGATCTCGTCTTTGTAACCGAGATTCTTGACGTCCTGTTTGAGAATGATTTCCATATCCTAGCCTCCTATTTCATTAAGTCAGTTACGTAAGGGAGAAGTGCAAGATGTCTTGCTCTCTTGACTGCCTGAGCCACCTTTCTCTGGAATTTGAGAGAAGTACCGGTGATGCGGCGGGGAAGGATCTTACCCTGCTCGTTCAAGAATTTCTTGAGGAACTCGGGATCCTTGTAATCTACATATTTGATACCTGCTTTTTTGAAGCGGCAGTATTTCTTTCTCTTAACATCCACTGTAGGGGGGTTGAGATATCTGATATCGTCTTGCTGTGCCATGATTATTCCTCCGTAGTTGTTTTAGGTTCTGCTTCTGCTGCAGCTTTCTTAGAACGGCGACGCTCTGCGTAAGCTACTGCATCCTTGTCCATAGATACAGTCTGGAAACGGATGATGCATTCATCACGTTTGAACTGCGTTTCGAATTTGGCAATAAAGTCAGGCTCAGCCTTGAACTCGAAAAGGTGATAAAAACCTGTGGTCTTTTTCTGGATGGGATATGCGAGCTTGCGCAGGCCCCAATCCTCCTGGTACACGATCTCGCCACCGTTGTCGGTGATAAGAGCAGCGTACTTGGCAACCGCTTCCTTCATCTGAGAGTCAGACAAAACGGGAGTTGCAATGAAAACGGTTTCGTACTGTTTCAACATTTGATTAAAAGTTTATAATTGTTTGTTAGTAAAAGGGCTGCAAAGATATTATATTTCCCTCAATTCACAAATTTTTCTTACTTTCGTACTCCGTAAAAGCTTACAGACACGTCACATGAAGGCAAAAATCCACTTTAAACTTCTAATTCTTCTTCTGACCGTTTCGTGCGCATGTTCCAAATATCCGTCAAAGATAGCAGAGCTGGAACTGCGCCAGGCAGAACTCCAGAGACAGTACGAAGAGATCGTATTGAAGGACTCCATTGAAAAAGCGCCGGCCATCTCCGTCACATTCAACACTATGGACATCTGTCTCGAGGCCGGTGCATCATCAACGGTACGATACCACATCACCAACGGAGGTGCAAATCCTCTTGTGAGAGTATTCTCCATTGACGGATGGAAGACCGAGCTAGTGGAGGAAGGACCTTCCGACGGTTATTTCGTGTGCACTGCTCCGCAGACTCCTTGCGACGGCAGCGCCACTGTGCTTGTGAGCGACGGAATCCGCCGGACATCTGTATACACCCTCTCTTTCAGCGCGGCGGATTTCATGACAATTTCAGAGAACTGCCTCTACGTTCCGGCTGAGGGTGGAGAAAAAACCTTGGACCTCAGAACAAATGTTGAATATGAGTTGTCCTGCAGTGCAGGCTGGATCAAGGCCGCCGGCACAAAAGCAGTGCGCGAAGAGGCACTGACGTTCAAAGTGGAGCCCAACCCTGCCGCAGCGCCGAGGAAGGCCTCCAACACACTGAAGGGAAACGGCATCACCACAGACCTTGCAGTGTTCCAGAGTGGCCGCAGACCGGAGCGTGACGACAAGCTGCTCCCAATTCTGGCCTGGTACAGCATACCCGACAACTATATCTCTGTGGAGCGCTACGCAGAGATGGAGGAGTGCGGCTTCAACATCTCATTCTCGACTTTCACCGACCACGAAAGCGTAAAGGAATCTCTTGACATGGCGGCTCAGACAGGAGTCAGGCTGCAAGTCTGCTGGAGCGGGCTGGAACATGAAGCCGAACAGTGTGCCGCAGAGCTCAAAGACCACCCCGCACTCTGGGGATACCACATTGTGGACGAGCCGGGGCCTGCGGCATTCGACGGCCTTGCAAAGCTCACCCGCCGCCTTGAGACGGCCGACCCCGCACACCCGTCATATATCAATCTTCTGCCCGACTATGCGGGTCAGGGAGCCCTTGGTGGAACATTCAGGCAGTATGTGCACAACTACATGGAGACTGTGCATCCTCCCCTGCTCTCTTTCGATTTCTACTCTATCAGGTTCAACGAGATAGTGCCGAGCTGGTGGAGCAACCTGCTCATCTGCTATGAGGAGGCAGAGGCCGCAGGAGTGGACATGTGGGCCTTCGTGCTGAGCACTGCCCACGACCCATATCCCATCAGCACTCCGGAGATGCTGCGTCTGTATGCCTATACCGACCTGGTGTTCGGAGCACAGGGAATCCAGTACTTCACCTACTGGTGCCCAGGCCAGGAGACATGGAACTTCTTCCACGAAGCCCCCATCACGATGGACGGCAGGCGCACCGCCACATACGACATGGTGAAAGAGTTGAACCGTGAGCTTCAGAACCGTGCATATATATTCCTTGGTGCCGATTTCGCATGGATGCGCAGCGTGGGAGGCACAATCCAGGGAGTGAGCGCCCTTTCTTCTGCTGAATACCCTTCGGGGATAAGCAGTATCAGCGCCAACGGCCGGATGGCCTCCTCCCTCTTCACCAACGAGGGGCATGAATACATAGCATTTGTAAACTGCACCTATCAGGAGACACGGACACTGGACATCACACTCACCTGTGCGGCAGAAGTGATTGATGCCGAAGGACGCGCGCAGAGCGTGCCGGCAGGACATAATACATTTGTTGTGGGCAAAGGTGATATCCTGATTCTAAGATTGAAATAAGTGATGCGCAGGTATGAATACGACTAACAATATGACAGACAAGCGACTTCAAGTATTCTGCACTCTTGCCGAGTGCCTCAGTTTCAGCCAGACAGCAAAGCTTACCGGCATCAGCCAGCCGGCGGTCACAAAACACATAGCCGCACTGGAGGCAGAATTCGGCTGCGCGCTGTTCGTGCGCTTCGGCCGCAATGTGATGCTCACCGAAAAGGGGGAGGAAATACTGCCATACGCCCGTAAGATCCTGGACGCCTACACGGTGCTGGACGGGCTGAAATAATCCATCTACAAGAGCAAAAAAAGAAGAGGGTGACCAAAAAGTCCTAAGGATTGTTATTACCATGCTCTTTGTGCTCCAGCAAGAAGATCTTTAGGTGCGTCTATTATCGAATGTGTGTAACGAT
>JAGHVP010000140.1 GCA_018064305.1 Candidatus Equibacterium intestinale
AGATACATGCAGTGTTCCAGCCCGATATTTGTAATGACGCTCAGTTCGGGGGTTACCACGTTGGTGGAGTCGAGACGGCCGCCGAGACCTGTCTCTATCACTGCCAGGTCCACCTTCTCAGAGGCGAACCAGTCGAATGCCATTGCAGTCGTTATCTCGAAGAAAGAGGGTGACTCACGGTCCATGAACACGTCGTAACGGTCGAGGAAAGCCTCAACCGCCTCTTTGGGAATCATCTCTGCCCCATTCTCAGACACAATCTTCATCCTTTCGCGGAAATCCACCAGATGGGGGGATGTATAGAGCCCCACACGGCGCCCGCTTCCTGAAAGGGCCGCGGCCAGCATGCTGCTGACAGAGCCCTTGCCGTTGGTTCCGGCAATGTGTATCACAGGGTACATGCGGTGGGGATGGCCCAGCAGTCCGTCGAAAGCCATCATGCTGTCGACCCCCATCTTGTAAGCCCTTCCGCCCACCTTCTGGTAAGAAGGGAAGCGTGCAAACAATCTTTCTATCTTTTCGTCGTAAGTCATGTTGCAAAAGTAATCATTGTTGGCTATTTTTGTAGTCAGAAAATTACAATACTACACCAGCTAAATTCATTCACAGATGAAAATACTCTTTTTCAAAGGCTCAAACGGCAATGTAATAGCAGTTCAGTCACAGACTACCCAGCCACAAGAGGCCATCAGCGCACTCGAGTGGCTTTTTTCTTACGCAAAACCTCTGGCAGATGAAAGCCTGGAGGGCTTGTATGTAGGACCCCGCCGCGAGATGATCACCCCCTGGAGCACCACGGCAGTGGAGATTGCCCAGAACATGAACATCACAGGAATCAAGCGTATCGAGGAATACATCCCCGTGGCCGACGAGCAGGCATCGTTCGACAAGATGCTTTCAAGGCTCTACCACGGTCTTGACCAGGATATTTTCACAGTGAACCACAAGCCCGAGGAGATTGTGCACATCACAGACTTCGAAAGCTACAACCTCCAGGAGGGCCTTGCACTCTCAGCAGAAGAGATCGGCTATCTGAAAGACCTCAGCCAGAGGCTGGGCAGGCCCCTCACAGACTCGGAGGTTTTCGGCTTCAGCCAGGTGAATTCAGAGCACTGCCGCCACAAGATATTCAACGGCACATTCATCATAGACGGTGAAGAGAAAGAGCTCTCGCTCTTCAAGCTCATCAAGAAGACCACTGCAGAAAACCGCAACAAGGTGGTTTCGGCCTATAAAGACAACTGCGCGTTCATCCAGGGCCCCGAAGTGATGCTCTTCCATCCCCACAACGGCGCCGAGCCCTCGTTCTTCGAGACAGAAGATGTAGAGACAGTGATCTCGCTCAAGGCAGAGACCCACAACTTCCCCACCACAGTCGAGCCGTTCAACGGTGCGGCTACAGGCACCGGCGGAGAAATCCGTGACCGTATCGCAGGCGGCAAAGGTTCGTTCCCCATCGCAGGTACGGCAGTTTACATGACATCATATCCCCGCTTCAAAGAGAGTCCGCGCGAGTGGGATGGAAAGGTGACACCCCGCCCCTGGCTCTACCAGACTCCCCAGCAGATTCTCATAAAGGCATCCAACGGAGCCAGCGACTTCGGCAACAAGTTCGGACAGCCCATCATCTGCGGCTCGCTCAACACATTCGAGTTCAGTGACGGACGCGGCACCTACGGTTTCGACAAGGTCATCATGCAGGCCGGCGGTGTAGGTTATGCCAAGAAATGCGACTCACTCAAAGAGACTCCCGGCACAGGTGACGCAGTAGTGTTGCTGGGAGGTGACAACTACCGCATCGGTATGGGCGGCGGCGCAGTAAGCTCCGTTGCCACTGGTGAATATGCCAACGCCATCGAGCTCAACGCCGTGCAGCGTTCGAACCCCGAGATGCAGAAGAGAGCATACAACGCCATCCGCGCCATAGCAGAGGAGAAGCGCAACAGCATCATCTCTGTACACGACCACGGTGCAGGCGGCCACCTCAACTGCCTTTCAGAGCTTGTAGAGGAAGTTGGAGGTGACATCGACATCAGCAAGCTCCCTATCGGAGACCCCACCCTTTCATATAAAGAGATTATCGGCAACGAAAGCCAGGAGAGAATGGGCCTGGTGATGAAGAAAGAAGATGCAGAGCATCTGAAAGCCATCGCAGAGCGCGAAAGGGCACCTTTCTACAACATCGGAGAAACCACAGGAAAGCACAACTTCACATTGAAGGACAACACCACCGGTGCCGCTCCCATCGACCTCGCCATCAGCGACATGCTTGGATCTACACCCAAGACAGTGATGACAGGCACCACAGTAGAGAAGAAATACAAGGATGTACGCCAGGTAGACGGCTACAGCCCCGAAGAGCTCACAGACGTAGTGAAGGATATCCTGTCGCTCGAAAGTGTTGCCTGCAAGGACTGGCTCACAAACAAGGTTGACCGCAGTGTCACAGGACTTATCGCCTGCCAGCAGAGCACCGGAGAGATCCAGCTGCCTCTCAACGACGTTGCAGTTACAGCAATCGGTTATGACGATGAGGAAGGTATCGCCACAAGCATCGGCCATGCACCTGCAACAGGTCTGATCGACGCTGCAGCCGGCAGCCGCATCGCCATTTCAGAAGCACTCACCAACCTCGTATGGGCAAGCCTCAAGGATGGTCTGAAGGGTGTCTCCCTCAGTGCCAACTGGATGTGGCCCACCCGCAACGAAGGTGAGGACTCACGTCTCTACAGCGCCGTCAAGGGTGCATCTGACTTCGCCTGCGCACTGGGCATCAACATCCCCACAGGCAAAGACTCTATGTCAATGACTCAGAAATATCCCACAGGCGAGAAGGTTCTCTCACCCGGAACACTCATAATATCGACTGTGGCACCTGTAGAC
>JAGHVP010000249.1 GCA_018064305.1 Candidatus Equibacterium intestinale
GCCCCAGACAGAGCTCCTTTCCTCTTCGGAAAGCGGAATTCTCACACCTTTCGATGCCGATCTTGTCCTTGGCTGGTTTTTCAGCTTCGGAAGGTCGGGATATCTGCCGTTCACTACATGGTATAGGCATGCCGCGATATTGTCTTCGCTGGCGTCGAAATCGTGGAAAAGGTCGTCGGGCCGGTAGTTGTCGGGAACCATTCCGTCATCGGGGATATATTCGTAATCTCCGTTCAGGTTATAGAAACAGATGGGCAGGAACACCCACTCCAGCTGCGAATAATCACCATAGTCATAGGCCTTGATATCATTCGGGTAAAGGAACACGAACATTCCGTTAGGCTTGCCGTATGTGGTGTCGCCAATATGCTGTATGTCGGCAAGAGGTTTGAGCCCGTTGAGGACCATTTCCGACGCTGATGCGCTGCCGTCGCCTGTGATGAAGTAGATACGGTCGAATTCGGGCTTGCCGGCGGCAATGTGCACTTTTGTATTTTCATTATAATACGGACCGAGGATGCCGTTGCAGTATCTCCTTAAATAAATTTCGTCGTTACTTGCAGCAGGGGCGATGTATGAGACCAGTGTGTCGCTGGCGCGGGAGTCTCCGCCGCCGTTGTAGCGGATGTCCAGGATGAGCTTTTTGACATTGTTGGCTGCGAAATAGTCCATCGCCTCCACTATGTCGTCTATCATCGGCTTCCCAGAGGGGTCTTTTTCAGCCTTGAACGCAAGGTAGTGGAAATAACCTACAGGCTCTGTCAGCCCGGGATACTCCTTGTCTGTGAAGATCTTCTTCACAAGTCCGGGACGGGTGCTGAGGCTGGCAGTGGCGGTGATGTCCCTGGTCTCTACAGTCCCTTCGGGTGTCTTGAATGTGAATCTGTGCGGGGTGCTTGTACTGGGGTAGAAGAAGAGGTCGGTGAACTTGTCGGCGATGATAAGGTTCATGGTCTCCTCTCCGTCGATGCCTGTGAGGATCCAGCCGCGTCTGACACCGGCCTTGTCGAACGGTGAGCCGGGATATACATATCTCACGCAGACTGAATAGTCGTCGTAGTATTCGATGGGCTGTCCGATAGATGCTCCGTATGTCAGCGTGACGGTGCCTTCGTTGTCAGCCACGTATGAAGGGCCGTCCATCATCCAGCTCCAGCGGTCCTGCGGAACAAGAAGGTCGTCGAAGTAGTCGTAGATGTCTGTGTTGTAGGTATAGTCAAGATCGGGCACCTTGGTGTTCCAGTAGTAATAGGTCTTCATCACGTCATCCCTGAGAAACTTGAGGGCTTTCTCCTTGTCGTTCCTCAGTTTCTGCTCCTCCGGGTCGATACGGTTGCAGGCGCAGCAGGCTGTGACCGCCAGTGCTATGGTAAGTAATCTTGTCAGGTATTTCATTGCTGTATTATTTCTGGTTGTTGTGCTCGACGATATAGACATCCTCTCCGTCTTCCTGGAAGTAGTAGTTCTCACGTGCGAACCTTTCCAGTGTGTCTTTATTGCTTGTGAGCTGGCGTATCTGCTCGTCGGTGCTGCGGATGGCCTCTTTGTAGTGGATTTCCTGTTTCTGCTGGTCGCGGAGTGTGGTCATGCAGCGGATCATCTGTGTGAGTGAGTTGTGTCCGTTGAAAACTATGAGCAGCAGGAATACCATTGTTGCAATGAAGTACTTGTTGAGCAGGATTCTGGCAATCAGGCTCTTTCCCTTCACGGCATCGGTACGCTCCTTTATCTTGGTGAAAAACACCATCGCAATTTATTAATAGTATCAGCAAAATTATGTATTTTTGAAATAAAAAAGTAGAAAATGAGATATTATTTGCCTGATTGGGGTCAGTCACTGCTGTTGGTCCTGGTTTTTCTGGCAGGTTCGATTGCCTCGTCTGTGTTGTCCCTGGCCGGTGTCGAGTCTCTTTCAGCAGTTTATGCTGTCTCAATGCTTTTCCCTCTCGGATATGCCTTGATACGCTCATGGCAGGCAGGCAGGTCGGGGCTTTGCGGCTATGTGCTGATGGATGATTTCAGGAAGGGTGGATTCAGATGCAAGGCGGCCCCGCTGCTTCTTGCAGTCTGCATGGTGCCCTGTGCCACACTGCTGCTCGAGCCGGCTGCTTCGCTGATTCCCATGTCCGACGCGCTGCGTCAGATTTTCGAGAAGATGTTCGACACTTCGCGGCCTGTGGACCTTTTCGTGTCAACAGCCATCCTCGCCCCGCTGTGCGAAGAGACTCTCTGCCGTGGAATCATCTGCCGCGGAATGCTTTCGCGCCACAAGCCGGCGGTGGCCATTCTATGGTCTGCATTCATCTTCGCACTGATGCACGGCAACCTGTCGCAGGGAGTTATGGCTTTCAGCCTCGGAATCCTGCTGGGGTGGGTATATTACAAGACGCATTCACTGTGGTGCACCATTGCGATGCACTTCACCAACAACGCCCTTTCGGTGGCGCTGATGTACCTTTTCCCCGATCTTCCGATGGATGCTACATACGCCGATGTTTTGCCGCAAAATATATATATCTTTGCGCTGGTTGCGGCCGCTCTTGTGCTGGCGGCATGCATATATCTGATCAACAGTAAAATTGACAATGAAAAAGCTTTATCCTTTGAAGTTTGCAGCCCTTCCGGTGGAGAAGAGATGGGGCGGTGAAGCGTTTGCTGCTAAATTTGCCGACTATGCCAGGGAGATGGCAGAGTCGGGAGAAGAGATTGACCTGCATCATATAGGCGAATCTTTCGAACTGTATGAAGAAGGCAGCAATGACAGCTCGGTGGTCCTGAACGGATTCCTTGCACAGAACGACCTGTACTCGCTGATAGAGACTTATCTGGGCGAACTGGTCGGGGATAACATATATGAATTCTTCGGGAACCAGTTCCCTCTCCTCATAAAATTCCTTGATATAGAGGGGCGCCTTTCAGTCCAGGTCCATCCCGATGACGAGACTGCGGCAGAGAGGTACGACTGTCTTGGCAAGAGTGAGTTCTGGTATGTTGTGGATGCCAAGCCAGATGCAAAGATCTATATGGGTTTCAACCGTGAGACAACTCCCACCGAGTTCTATGAGAAATGCAAGGACGAAACGGCTCCGGAACTTATGAATGTGTTCCATCCCCGCCGCGGCGAGTGTTTCTATATCGAGGCCGGCACAGTACATGCCGCAGAAGGAGGAGTTGTGATTGCCGAGATACAGGAAAACAGCAATGCTACCCTGCGCCTGTACGACTGGGGCTTCGAGAACAACCCTGCCACACGGCGCGAGATGCATCTGGAAGAGGCGATTGACTGCATCAACTACGGGAAATACGACGAGGCGCGCCTGCACCTTGCTCCAGAGCAGGCAGTAGGGCAGGTGTGTGACTGCAGGCATTTCACCATCAATGTGCTTCCTCTCAGGAAGCCCTGCGATGTGGCCGTTGATGAATACAACAGTTTCATCCTCTACATGTGCCTCACCGGTTCTGCAAGCATAGACTGGCCTGACGGTGTGGAAACTGTTTCGGCAGGTGAGAGTGTGCTGATACCGGCATCCATGGATGATTTCACTATCGTTCCTGATGAAGGCGGAGTCATTCTTCTGGAGGCCCACATCAAGCACATCGAAGAAGAGGAAGACGATTATGTCAAAAAATAACGTATATGGCCGACTCCACCAGAATAGACAAATTCCTGTGGTGCATCAGAGTCTTCAAGACCAGGACTGATGCCACCGAGGCCTGCAAGGGAAACCGTATCACTGTCAACGGACAGGATGCCAAGCCCTCACGTGAAGTGAAGCAGGGCGATGTCATAGAGGTCCGCAAAGGATCTGTAAGGTATACCTATAAGGTACTGAAGCCTGTGGAACACCGCCAGGGTGCCAAGGAGGTTCCGAATTATGCCGAGAACCTCACTCCCGAAAGCGAACTTGCAAAGCTGCATGCTCCGAATGAGACATTCTTCGTAGTGCGCGACCGCGGTGCCGGAAGACCCACAAAAAAAGAGCGCCGCCAGATGGCCACTCTTATCACTTATCTTGACGAAGGGGAATCCTTCGACGACCAGGAAGACTAATTCTCCTGTTTTTCCTGCTTCTGGGGTTCAGCCGCCGGCTTTACGCAGCGGTTGTAGCGTGTCATGGCCTTGTCGGCTCCCTCAAGGACAAAGCTTGAGATTGCTTCGCCGGCTGTTGCCAGTACCTGGGGAAGGAGCTTCCTGTCTTCTTCGGGCAGCTCTCCCAGCACAAAGTCAACCTGTCCGCCACGGCCGAATTCATTGCCTATACCCATGCGCATCCTGGCATACTGGTTTGTAAGTATGTGCTGGTCTATGCTTTTCAGACCGTTGTGACCGCCGTCGCTGCCCTGCTTGCGCATGCGCAGGGTGCCGAAGGGCAGGGCAAGGTCGTCAACCACCACCAGCAGGTTCTCTCTGGGAATCTTGAGCTTGGCGAACCAGTACGAAACGGCTTTGCCGCTGAGGTTCATGTAGGTTGAGGGCTTCAGAAGATAGATTGTGTTGCCTTTCAGCCTTACTGTGGCCACGTCGCCGTAGCGCTCTGTAGAAAAAATAACATTGGATGCCTGAGCATAGGCATCCAATGTTATAAATCCCATGTTGTGCCTGGTGTTTGCATACTCGGCCCCGATGTTTCCTAATCCAACTACGAGGTAAGTAGCTCCCATTGCACAGATGTTATGTTTTGTCAGACAGATACTACTCCTCTGCACTCTCCTCAGCTACGGCGTTGCGGGTGTTCTTGACAGCGCAGATGATGGTAGCCTTGGGTGAGATGATAGTGATGTTGTCGTATGAAAGGTCGCCTGCGTTGATGCGCTTGCCGATCTTGAGGTTTGTGATATCTACTTTGAGCTCGTCGGGAAGATCTTTTACAAGACCCTGGATACGGAGCTTGCGGCAGCTTACTGCGAGCTTACCACCGGCCTTTACACCTTCAGAGTTACCAGTGATAACCACGGGAACCCGGATTGCTACAGGTTTGTCTTCGCTGATGGCGAGGAAGTCAGCGTGGATAGCCGCATCAGTGATGGGGTCGTACTGAACGTCGTGGAGGGTTGAAAGGATCTCTTTACCATCTACAACCAGGTTCACGATGTGTGAATAGGGAGTGTTGGTGAGAGTCTGAAGATCTTTAGCGTCTACTGAGAATGCGATGTTCTCGATACCGTTGCCATAAGCTACGCAAGGTACGCGGCCTTCGCTGCGGACGGCGCGGATGTCGGCTTTGCTGCCGGTGGCTCTTACTGAGCCGTTGATTGTTACCTGTTTCATTGTTTTGTATAAAAATGTGTTACTCAGAGGCCGTCAGGATTTTCCTGATGCCTCCCCATTGCACCAAAATGCATAAGCATTTTTCGACGGGGCTGCAAAGATAGTAAAAAATATTATTCTAACAACTTGATTTTCTGATTCCAGGCCAGAGTCTTATAGTAGTTGTTGAGGTTGGCGTATGCGTTTTTCGGAATGTAGGTACTCAGGCCGCAGTAGTTGTCAAGCTTGAGCCCGAGGAACTTTTCAGTGCAGTTCCTGTATACGGTCATTTTGTCGAGTTCGCTGCTGAATGCAGAATACTGATCTTCGGTACAGAACTGCTTGAAGTAGTGGGCGAGGTCATAGAAATAGTCCTTGTCTGAGATTGCTGAATAGAAATATTTCTGGACCATATTCCTTTGAACGCTGCCGATGCGGTCACGGGCATCGGCCACAATGTCGGCGCAGACCTGTGCGAATGAGTCCATCTCCCTGCAGTCGATGGCTACGATACATCCTGACTGGTATGAGCCCTGCTCTGCCTGGTACATATCGTAGTATTTTGTGGCAATGTATTCCACTCCGCTTCTGCCGGGGTTGTTGAAAAGCTCGTTGAGGATTATGCGGTAGGGGAACCCTGTGATGAGGATTTCCGTAGGAGATGCTAGCATATAGTCGCAGATGTCCTTGACCTGGTAGGCAACCTCCACCGATCCCATGTAGCAGCAGTCGAATATTATGGTGTCCCAATGCCATTTTCCTGCAATCTCAGCAAAACGCTGTATATCGATTTCGTTTTTGCTGGGCTGGTCATATCCTACGCTGTTGACGACCTGCAGCCTGCTCAAGTTGATGGGAACCTCTGAAATGCCGGATTTCACCCTCAGTGCAGCTCCACCGGGCTCGTCGGTGCTCTGGTTGAAATATCCTTCGGGCAGCCATCCTGTTCCGTGAGAAGAAAAGAGAAGGCTGCGGTATTTCGGCCTGCATTCAGATTCCGCTGCCTCAAGCACTTCGCGGAATCCTTCAGGGCAGCAGGCATTGAATCCGCTGCCGAAAGCATGCACCTCTTCGTAAGCCACCTGTGCAGAACGGTTGGTGTAGTACTTGCGGAGCGTTGCATCAGTCCCTTTGTTCTGGAAAAATACCAGCAGCTCCTGATCTTTCGACCCCTGCGGCGGAATGTATCCGCTTATCATTTCATCAATGTTTATTTCAGCGTATGGCGAGAGTGAACCTTCGGTGGCTGCAATGTAGAACAGCACCATCCGCTTTTCGTTTTTTATATCGATCTGGATAATGTTGCATCCAGTCACCGACAGCACAAGCGCCAGCGTGGCAATTATATGAAGTATCCTTTTCATCAATATTTTATAAAATAATGTTGCTGTTCAAACAATATGTATGCCCTTTGCATACAGAGCCGATCAGGTTGCCGGCCCCGGCCGTGAAAGTGCCGGAAGAATAGAATTCAAGCCTGCCGCTCCCCTTTCTGACCGGATGGTATAGTTTCGCTGCCTGACGGGCCACAGCTCCGGCAGGGTTTACAACAGATGCGCGGCCTGCCACAATCTTTTCGATTTCTGCCGTAAGGAAAGGGTAGTGGGTGCAGCCCAGCACAATATGGTCGGCACCGGCCTCCAGCATAGGGTCTATGTAGCTGTGCAGCAGCTCTACCGTTTCAGGCGCATCAACTTTGCCCTGCTCCACCGCCTCCACCAGCCCGTATCCTACCTGCTCGATCACCTCGATGTCTTCACCTGCGGTGTATTGCGCCAGAGTGTTGTGGTAGAGTCGGCCTGTAAATGTGACGGCTGTCGCAAGCACCCCAACCACTCCTGTCTTTGTCTCCAGGATGGCCGGTTTGATGGCTGGCTCCATGCCTACGAAAGGAATGCTGAACCCGTTGCGCAGTGTGTCGATGGCTGCTGCAGTGGCAGTGTTGCAGGCCACTATTATCACATCGGCCCCCTTGTCTGCCAGAAACTGCGCAATCCTCTGTGCGCGGCCGGCAATGAAATCATCTGTCTTCAGACCGTACGGGCAGTATCTGCTGTCTGCAAAATAGACATAGTCTTCCTCAGGCAGAAGTTCGAACACTTTCTGCCATACCGAAAGCCCGCCGATTCCCGAGTCGAAAATTCCAATCATAATTGTACAAAGATAACTAAATTCCCTGCAAATGTTACAAATAATAAAGGGGCACCGGAATCCGGCACCCCTTATATTATTTAATAGTGTATGTACTAGTTGAGGCTGCGGCCCATCATGCGCTCGTAGTCTTCCTTAGAGGTGACAACGAGATTGTCGAAGTCACGCTGACCTGTACCTGCGGGAATGAGGTGACCGCAGATGACGTTTTCCTTAAGACCCTCGAGGAAGTCGACCTTGCCACGGATGGCAGCGTCGCCCAATACCTTGGTTGTCTCCTGGAATGAAGCTGCTGACATGCAGCTGCTTGTCTTGAGGGCAGCACGGGTGATACCCTGAAGATTCTGTTTTGCAGTGGCGGGCTGTGCGTCGCGTACGCAGACAATGTTCTTGTTCTGGCGCTTGAGGATAGAGTTCTCGTCGCGGAGCTCGCGTACAGAAACTATCTGCCTGCATGCATCACCTCTGAATCACCTGCATCAGTTACAACTTTCTTGTCGAAGATC
>JAGHVP010000103.1 GCA_018064305.1 Candidatus Equibacterium intestinale
CCTCAAATATATAAACATTTTTTAATACCTTGTATCACATAGTACTAAAAATTAAGAAGTCATATCATTTCATTTTCGATGTGCCTTCGCGCGCTGCCAGACGCTGCTGCGGCTGTGCGTGGTCATCCTTATATTCGTGACGCATAACGCACTGATATACAGTAAAATAACGAAAACCGCCCCTCGGATTTCCAGGGGGCGGTTTATGGTAAGTATTTGATGGTCAGCGGTGTATGCGCCACGGCTGAGGTTACGGGCGCGCTGCGGCACGGTCTGTCACGACTGCGGCGGGCGCTCCGGGTGGCTACCAGCCGGGATTCTGCCAGTCTACGCCGGTAAGCTCCAGCATCTTGTTCACCTCGTCTTCGTACAGGGGGTAGAGCAGGTACTTGTCCTGACCCTTGCCGATTCTTTCAGCGAACGGGAAGCGGGTGTAAGTATATTTGCCGTTGCTTTCCTTTGTAATCTTCATGCCGGTTACGTGCTCTTCCGTCTGGTTGATGATCTTCCAGCGGCGTACATCCCAGAAGCGGAAGTTTTCGTATGCAAGCTCTACGCGGCGTTCGTTGCGGATACGCAGGCGCAGGTAATTCTGTTCGATGCCTTCTTCAATGATAGGCATGCCTGCACGTTCGCGCACCATATTCACAGCATCCAGTGCATCGCTGATGTGTCCAGCCTCGCATGCGCATTCCGCCAGGTTGAGATACATCTCTGCCATACGCGCTTCGTTCATGTGGCCGTCATGGTTGCCGTCTTCGTCAGAAGTGTTCTGGTTGTATTTCCTGAGATAGTAACCTGTGCGGGTGTTGAATGTCTCGGTAGGCGCCTCTGATATTCCGCAGTTTCCACCTTCGTAAGTGTACACTGTGACTGAATCAGGCTTTGCGATGAAGCGGGGCGATCCGTTGTAGTATATAGAGCCGTAGAAGCGGGGGTCGCGGTTAGCGTAGGGGTTCTCGGGGTCGTAGAGCTTGTTCTTCTTGTTGTAGTTGGGAACAAGGTGCTCTTTGTCGGCATAGGGGTTCTCTAGGTCGAGGATAGGTTCGCCGTCGATTGTCTCGTATGAGTCAACCAGCTCCTGAGTGGGGCAGAAGCCGCACGATTTCTGACCCTTTGTGATGGGCAGACCGTTGTCCTGCCACATGTTCAGAGTTGATGAGCATGCAAAGATTGTCTCTTTGTCAACGCTGCGGCTGATGTCACCTACAGGGTAAACATGGTAGTAGTCGTAGCTGTTGAATGCATAGCTGTCTGTAGGCTTGACGTCAAACAGCTTGTGGTCGTGTGCAAGCAGGGCATCCACTGCATCCTTGTTGATCTGATATGCATATTCCCATGTGTACTTGCTTCCTTCCTCATAGAAAAGCGGGCTGGCTGCATAGAGGGCTGTGCGGGCCTTGAGGACCCATGCAAAGCCGCGGTTCAGCACGCCTGCATCACTGTTGGAGAGTTTCCAGCGGAATGCATAGGGTGATTTCTCATTCTCGGGCTGCTGGAGGCACCAGTCAAGCTCTGAAATTATGAAATCTGCAATCTCTTCGACGGTGTTGCGCTTTACATCCCTGAATGTCTCGTCTGTCGAATACACCTCTGTGTAGATGACAGCCTGACCATAGTGGCGCATCAGCTCGAAATAGTCCCATGCGCGGCAGAAACGGGCCCTTACAAGCCAGTATGTGCGCTCTTCGTCGCTCAGACCCTCGTATGAGATGCGGTGCTCGTTGGTGATGTAGTAGGTGCAGGTGCGGATGTTGTTGTAGTATGAGTCATAGCCACCGCCCAGCATGAAGTTGGCTGCATTGAAGTCAGACGAGATCCATTTGTAGTAGTTGCCGGATGTACGGTCCTCTACATGCTGTGCCTCATCAGTATATGCGGCAGTTTCGCCGTAGAGTACGTTGGAGTGGGCAATGGAAATGCGGTCGACGTACGACTTTGTGTAGTTGTACTTTGTCCAGATCAGGTCCAGGTCTACCAGGCCGTAGGGCTCCGGGTCAAGGCTGCCCACACAAGAAGTCAGTGTAATGAAAGATGCTGCAACAGCAAAAATGAATGAATATATTTTTTTCATCTTCGTGTCCTCCTGTTAGAATGTAAGGTTAAGTGATGCATTCACACATTTCATAGGCTGGAAAGCGCCGAGTGTGCCCACTTCCGGGTCGATATACTTTGAAGGGAGCTTGTCCCAGGTGAAGAGGTTCTGTCCCTGGAGGGCGATCCTTATTTCCTGTGCATGCATGCCCTTTGCCACTTTTTCAGGCAAAGTGTAGGCGATTTCCGCATTCTTCAGCTTGAGGAAGTCACCTCTGCGCAGGTAATAGTCGTTGGTTTCGTAGCTTGCGCAGTTTGACATTGAAAGGGCATGTGCAGTGATAGGCTCGCCTGCGGCATATCTTTCAGCTGTCCATGCATTTTCCTGGAGGTCAGAATAAACGCCGTCATTCATGTATCCGTATGAATATGCATTTGCAAGATTAGTCATGAACTTGGCGGCTCCGTAGAACAGTGCGCTCACCTCGACTCTCTTTACGCGGAATCCGAGGTTGAATGAATAGAACTGCTCGGGTATCTGGCCGTATTCGCTGAATTTCAAATCCTTGGTGCTGATCATGCCGTCGCCGTTCTGGTCTACATACTTGAAGTCTCCGGGACGCGTTGCCTTGATCTGTGTAAGGTCCAGACCGCAGTTTTCAATCTCTTCCTTAGAATTGTAGAGACATCCGGTAAGGTCAGGATTGCCGGCATCGAAGCCGTCGATCTCGAAATACTTGATGCTTCCGTAAGGATGGCCTTCAGAGTTGTAGCGCTCGTAGTAGGTCTCGTCGTTGGGCAGCTCGCCGATGTCTATGATAGTGTTGTGGTTGGTCCATGTGGCAGCACCTGCCCAGAGGGTGAAGTTCTTCGAGAACTGCTTGCGGTAGTCGACCGAAATCTCATATCCGTGGTTCTCGAACTTGCCGGCGTTTCGGTTTGTGTAGTTGCTGAGCGATATACCCTGGAATGAAGGGATGAGCTTTGTAGACTTGATGTAGGCGTTGTCCATATTCTCCTTGAATATGGAAGCAGAAACGCTGAGGCTGTTGAACAGGGTGAGGTCGATGCCGGCATCCATACCCTTGACCTTTTCGGGTTCGAGGTTGGGGTTGCCCATATAGCCCTGGTCCCAGCTGCCTACCTTGACATTTGCATTGTAGGCGAAACGGCCCTGGTTGAAATAGAGCCTGGGTGTTACACCATAGCTTCCGCGGAGCTTCAGGTAAGAGAGGAAGTTGTTCCCTTTCAGGAAGCCTTCATTGCTGATCACCCACGCTGCACCGACACCGGGAGTAGCGAAGAAACGGTGGTTGGCGGGGAACTCGCCGGCACCTGCATATCCGAGGTTGCCGTTGACGATGTATTTGTCTTTATATGCGTATACTGCATTCAGACCCCAGTTCTCTACACGGTAGGGGATGTTGTTCATACCTCCGATATCGCCCGAGATACTTTCGCGGTGGTCGCCGAGAGCGGTTGCGCTGATGTAATGGTCCTTGTTGAAATATTTCTCGTAGAACAGTTTTGCGTGATACTGGTAGTTGTAGCAGAATGAGTAGTATTTCGAATAACCTCTTGTGTCATACTCGTCGCCAAGCTGCCTGAACGATGTGTTGCTCAGGTCCATAGCCTGATATGACGTGTAGTTGATACCGTAGTCGATATCCTTGCTTCCACCGCCCTGGAATGCGAAGCCGATTTCGCCCTTGAGGCCGGGAGTGATCATATACAGGTCGAAGTGGAGCTTCGAGTCCATGTAGATGTATGTGCTGTATTCAGTGGTCTTTCCTGATTTTGTAAGCTCACCGTAGGGGTTTGTGGGGAAGGATGTACCCCAGATACCGGACATTGTGGAGTTCTTGCTGAAGAGAGGCATATATGAGATGTCCCTTCCGTTGTAATACGAGCCCTCGGGGGCGTAGAGCGCAGTGAGGGTGGGGGCAGCTACCAGGCAGTGCTGTATCATGTCTTCGTAGCGGACCCTCATACGGTCGCCTGCCGCTGTGCCCAGACCGTTTTCGATGCGGAAGTCACCACGGAGGGTGAATGATGCCGAAACGAAATAGTTGAGCTTGGCGTCGAGGATAGAGCTTACGTGGAAAATGTCGGCAGATCCGGGGTTCATCTTGTATGCCATCGGCTCGTGCAGCTCGGGCATCTTGAAGAGTTCACCCGTGTGCATCCACTGGAAGTTGCACATGTAGGTCACATTTTCAGAACCTCCGTTGAGCGAGAGATATACCTTGTCGAGTGAGGTATAGCGGTTCATGTATTCATCCCAGTAGTTGTTGTTGGGATAAATGCCGTCCTTGAACATGGCAACCTCACTGTCAGAGAAGACGTGCTTCATGCCGTCGTTGTCGCACGCCTGGTTCCTCATCATGGCATGTTCGTATGCTGAGTAGGGATGATACCATTCGGTGTCCATTGTACGGAGAGAATGGTCGTACGACAGCTGGATGCGGCGCTCGCCCTGCTCTCCGCGGCGGGTCTTGATGGAGATGATACCGTCGCCTGCGTTGAAGCCGTAGAATGCCTGGGTGGCGGCATCGCGGATTACCGTGATGGACTCGATTTCGCGGGGGTTGAAGGTAAACAGGTGGGTACCGCCGAGGAAGGCGTTGTCCACCACGCCGTCAACCATCACTATCGGTGACATTGTCTGTCCGTTGGGAGAGTGGATACCGCGGATGTAGTAGTTCAGCACACCATCATAAATAGAAGGGTTGGCATCCTTCTCTATTGTGCCGAGTCCGAAGATCTTGCCCTGGATGGCTTCCTGGAAGCGGTAAGAAGGGGTCTTTTCAAGCTCTCTTCCTCCCACTGTGGAAACCGAACCGGTGATGTGGTTCTTCTTTGTCTTGAAGAAAGCCATGTCAATGTATGAGTCGGCCTCCTGGGCGTCACTTTCAAGCACTATTGTGTCCTGTCCGTTGAAGATATCCTGGATGAAGCATGTCTGGTCTTTGTAGCCGGTCATGCTCACCTTGACCAGTGTACTCTTGTCGCGGATATCCAAGTCAAAGGAACCGTCAGAATTGGTGACATATCTGTTTACACCAAACTCGCTCACGATCAGGGCATTGTAAAGCGGGTTGCCGAACTCGTCGGTAACTTTGCCCTTGATGTTGATCTGCTCCTGTGCCGTGGCGGTGAGACCGCAGGCCATAAGCATCAGAATCAGTGATAATATATGTTTGATTTTCATATCCGAATAGTATTAAATGTTAATCCCAACCGGGGTTCTGGAAATTCACGCCGGTGATGCTCATCATGTTCGAAGCCTCCTGTCTGGGAAGTGGAACAAGCTTGCACTGGAACTCATATCCGTGGCGTTCGGTTTCGTTGAGCGCAACTCTGGTGTATGTGGCGGCACTCCAGTCGTTGCTGTAAGTGACGTCGATTGCAGAGAAGTACTTGATGCCGGGGATGTCTTCGTAAGGTTTGCACCAGCGGCGGAGGTCGAAGAACCTTGTGTCTTCAAACGCAAGCTCTACGCGGCGCTCGTTGAGCATCCTGAGCTTGAACTGCTCGTCTGAAAGACCAGCGGGAATCTCGGGCATCGAAACGCGGTCGCGGATTTCGTTGACAGCCTCGCGGGCCTCTTCCACATGGCCGGCCTCGAATGCGCACTCGGCAAAGTTGAGGATCAGCTCTGAGAGTTTGTACTGGCGGTAGCCGGGGCCGTTCTTCTGGCTGTTCATGGTGCAGTCGGGAGAGATGCCCTTGCAGTAATAGTAGCCGGTGCGTGTCATACCCACATCTGTGGGAAGGTTGCTGCGGCGGTTGCGGCCTTCGGCAGACACATCCATGACATATTCCTTATCCCATGTATAGACGGTTCCGTGGTGCATTATGCATGCCTCGAACCTGGGGTCGCGGTTTGCATAAGGGTCCTGCTCGTCGTAGAGAGTGTTGTCGGGATTGAAGTTGGGCTTGGTGTGGTGGATATCCTGGTAGGGATTTTCAAGGTCCAGCACAGGCTTGCCGTCGATGGTCTCGTAGCAGTCCACAATCTCCTGAGTGGGGCATGTGCCGCAAGAAGTTGTGGTGCTGTGGTTAGATCCGATATAGTTGCCGCCGGCAGTTGCACCGCCGCCACCGTATGCATAGATGGTCTCTTTGTCTTTGGGAGAGGGCTTGTAGTCGGGAGAGATGCAGTAATACTCTTTATATGCATTTGCACCTGATGTTCCGTACAGTTTGGTGTTCGAACATTCTGTGTAGAGCTCATAACCGTTGGCCCTGATAAGCTCCAGTGCTTCCTTGTGCATCTGATATGCTTCTTCCCAGTAGTCTTTGCCGTCGTTGAAGAGAGGGCTTGCCAGGTAGAGCATTGCGTTGGCCTTGATTGCCCAGGCCACGGCCTTGTGCATACGGCCGGCGTCACCACCTACGGTGATTCTCCAGGGAAGTGCCTCGGAAGCCAGGCCGCGGTTGCAGTCGGCAATGATGAAGCGCACATAGTCTTCTGCGCTTACGCGGCGCAGGTTCTCGTATGTTGAAGTGAGGTCTGTCACCATCGGAAGATACTCATCGTGCGGAGTCTCGCCATCGATGTTGTAGAGGTAGAGGGGGCCGTAGTTCTTGAAGAGCTCCATCATATAGTATGCGCGCAGGACGTATGCCTCTGCTGTCATTCTCTCGCGGCTTTCATCGTTCTTCACTGCTGTCTGGGGCAGTACGATGTACTGGAGGAACTGGTTGAGGTTCCTGATACGGTATGTGAGGCCTGAGTAATATCCTCTGTCGGCAACCCACTGGCTGGTGTTGAAGCTGCCGTTGTAGGTCATAAGGGCCCAGGCGTTGCTTGCATCCTGTGATGACCAGCCTTCATCTGTAAACGACCAGAGGGGGAGAGGGTATGACCATCCGCCTGTGGGTATTGCAGTGTAGCAGTTGTTCAGCACGCCTTCCACATAGTTGTCATCCACCCAGATTTCATCGAACTGAAGGTCACCTGTGTCCTGTTTTTCAATCCAGTCAGAAACCTTCTCACAAGAAACCGCCAGTATTGCGGTTGCAAGTATTGCGAATATATGTTTGAATTTCATAGTCGGATAGGATTAGAATTTGACGTTCAGACCGAGTGTGTAGGTACGGTTCAAAGGATAGGATACAGACTGTCCCGAAGTTTCGGCATCCACAGCCTTCACTCTCTGGTTGTCGATGATGAAGACGTTGTTGCCGTACAGGTAGATGTTTCCGCTTGAGACACCCAGAGACTTGAACAAGTTGTTCTGGGGGAGTGAGTAAGAGAACGTCAGGTTCTTCAGACGCAGGTACGAGCGGTTGTTGATGAAGAAGTCGTTCTGCTGGAGGCTGACAGAAGAGCTTTGTGTGGTAAGGGCGGGGTATTCGATCTTTTCGCCGCTCTCGTAGCGCTCTCTTGTCCATGCCTTCAGGTGGTAGTCGGTATAGATACCGTAACTCTGGTTTTCAGATACACCCATTCCCATGCGGTACGCAGAAGCTCTTGCCACACCGTTGAACTGTGCTACCATACCGAATCTCTTGTACTGCATTGTGATGTTGAATCCGAAGCTTGCAAGGGGAATTGCGCTGTATTTGATGGGGACAAGGTCACGCTCGTTGATTCTGCCGTCGTTGTTGGCATCCTTGTAAAGGAAGTCACCGAGGCGTGGAGTTCCGAGGTCGTATGAGTTTGTGGCCCACTCGAGCTCTTCAGGTGTGTTGATATAACCGTTGCCGTTGCTGTAATCGATTGAATATCCCCACTGCTGTCCGGGCATGAAGCCTTCGACACGTTTGCGGTAGAGGTATGTGGGGTCAAGCTCGACTTCGTCGCAGTAGATGATCTTGCTCTTTGCGAATGAATACTGTCCGCTGACATTCAGGTGGAAGTTCTGGCTGAACTCCTTGGCCCAGCCAAGCTCGATCTCATAACCGTGGTTGCGTGACTTGCCAAGATTCTGACGTGGGATAGACGAGCTCTGCAGACCGCTTGCCTGAGGCAGTGAAGCGGGCATGTATAGACGGTTGCCGCAGTACTCTGTGAAGTAGTCTACGCCGGCTGTGAGGTGTTTGAAGAATTTGAACTCGACTGCGTAGTTCTGCTTGAGCACGTTCTCCCAGCTGATGGTGGGGTTGCCGATGTATGACATCACAACTCCGGCACCGCTGTTGAGGCTGCTTGAGATACCTGCATCGGAGCGGCTGATTGTAGAATAGTAGAGGAAACGCTCGCTTCCGAGTTTGTCGTTTCCGACGAGACCCACGGATCCGCGGAATTTCATGAGGTCGAGCCAGGTGATGTTCTTCATGAACTCTTCGTTGCTGACTACCCAGCCTGCAGAGCCTGCAGGGAAGAAACCGAAGCGGTAGTCTTTTGCGAACTGCTCAGAACCGTTGTAGCCTGCATTGAACTCTGCCATGTATTTGTTCTTATAGTCCCATGTCACACGTCCTGAGATACCTGCATATTTGTGAGGCAGTGAAGAGCGTGTAGGGGTGAGTTTGTTCATGGTGTTGTCCATTTTTGATTCGCTCTGGGCATAAATCATGGCTGATATGGTGTGGTCGCCGAACTGCTGGAAGTAGTTGGTGGTGAACATCAGCATAAGCATCTGGTTGCCGTATACCTGGCGCTCTCCGATAGAGAATGTCTCGTTGGTGTTGATACGGGTGGGGATGTAGTATGACTTCTCACCGGGATTCATCGCCTGGTAGTATGAATAAGCATCGTAACCGTTTATCACACCGAGCAGTGCACCTCCCGCGAAGTCGTTGTAGGCGACAGTCACTTTGGTGGACAGGCCCTTGAGAATCTTGCTCAGGTCATATTCTGCAGAGAACTGCGAGATAAGGCTGAAGTTAGTGTTTGTATAATAACCTGAGCGGTTGCACTCTGCCCATGACGACAGGTAGGTTGTACCCTTGCGGGCCACGACTTCACCTGCGGGAACCGGCTTGCCCTCTGAATCGGTATAGCCTGCCGCTGTAAGGGGACCGGGGTTGCTGGGAGGTGTGGCGAGTGCCGCAAAGAACAGACCGTTGGTATCGGCACCGTTGGGCTGTGTGGTTCTCTGGAAATAGATAGAGAGGTTGAGGGACATCTTGAAGTCTTCGTTGATGTTGAAGTCGAAGTTGTTTCTGATGGTGTATCTCAACATATTGTACTGGCAGTTGTAGCCCAGGACCTTCTTGGGAAGGATGCGGGCGTTACCGTCCTGGTAGATGATATTGGCGTTGGTGTAATAGCGGGTCTTCTTCGAACCGCCGCTGATTTCAACGTTGAAACGCTCTGTTGGGGCGAATTTCCTGATAGACTCTTTATATACGTCGCGGTTGGGGAAGAAGGGGTCTCCGCTCTGCTCGCGCAGTTTCGCTATCTGATAGGGGGTGAAGTCGGGATTGAGACCGTCGTTCAGCCGGGCCTGGTTCCTGAGTGCAGCGTAGTCCCATGAATTGATCTTGTCCATGGGGAAGTGGAGCGCTGCGACACTGGTTGTGAACTGTGCCGAAAGCACGTTCTTTCCTGCCTCACCGCGGCGGGTGGTGATGAGGATGACACCGTTTGCACCGCGTGATCCGAAGATTGCGGTTGACGATGCATCCTTGAGCACTGTCACAGAGGCAACCTCGTTCACATTCAGCATAGAGAGCTTGTCGGCTTTCTCGTCTGAAGGCACACCGTCGATGAGCAGGAGGGGTGCGTTGTTGGATGTGGTGCCCTGGCCGCGGAGATATACCGTGATGGCATCGTTACCGGGCTGACCGCTCTCCTGGATTGTGGTAAGGCCTGATACGCGGCCTGCCAGTGCGCTGGCAAAGTTGGGGACCTGTGTCTCTATCAACTGCTCGTTAGACACGGTTTCAATCGCTCCGGTCACCGTAATCTTCTTCTGGTGGCCGTAGGCAACAACTACAGCTTCGTCAATCTTCTGTGTGTCCTCTTCAAGGAACACCTTGACGGCAGCTCTTGTGCCTACACTTACTTTCTGTGTGATGTAGCCCACAAAAGAAACCTCCAAAACAGCGTTGGCGGGAACTTTAGAGAGTGTGATCACACCATTTTCGTCGGTTGCGCCTCCGATGGTGGCGCCTACGACTACGACGTTGGCACCGGGTACCGGTCCCAGCTTGTCTGAGACGGTCACGGTGATGGTACGCCCCTGGAGGTCGGTGTCTGCTGCGGCCGGGGTCACACCCAGGGCCGTGAGCATCACGAAGACCATTATCAGGCTCGTACAGAATGACTTAAAGTTCATAATCTGAAGGATATAGTTATTATTTTGATAAATCAAGCGAATATAAGTGTCCAAAGTTAACAAAAAATCCCGATATCATGAATTCTAAGAAGGGAAATGGCACATAAACAAAAGAAGACCTCTTTTTTATCTGGA
Source organism: Candidatus Equibacterium intestinale (assembly GCA_018064305.1). Taxonomy (GTDB): domain Bacteria; phylum Bacteroidota; class Bacteroidia; order Bacteroidales; family UBA932; genus Equibacterium; species Equibacterium intestinale. The sequence goes on from JAGHVP010000103.1 coordinate 10,404, forward strand.
TTATGCTGACCATACATTTTGTGCCCCAGAACGAGGGGCTTCGCTCAGATTTATTTATCCGGATAGGTGCGTCTCTTATCGAAGATGTGTAACGATGAATGTCACGAGTGGCAGATTTCACCGCATTTCTGTAAGTCGTGACACGCAGAACGTACTAAACGCGCGATATTCTGTCACGAGTGGCAGATTTCACCATGTTTCTGGCATTCGTGACAGATCCGGCTGGAGCGTAAGGGGCAGGACCGGCTGAAGCTGGCCAGACAAGGCTGTTATGCCCCGGAAGCAGGTAGTCAGCCGGTGGACTAGCCATCAAAAAGGCCCGTTTTCGTTGCTAGTCCCCGCAAAAATGGCTGTTTTCAGGCGAATACCTAAGGACTAGCAACGTTTCCCTGGGATTTTGACAGCTAGTCCTACCGCATGCGCTGCGCTCCATGATACGCTCCACCACGCATTTGTTCGGCACAGCCTGCCTTTGCCCTTCGGGAACGCCGAGGCTGCGTTTTGTTCCCGACAGCCGTGTTAGGTCCCTGTTTGGGAACGCCGAGGCTGCGTGGCGAAGTGGGGCAGTGGAGTGCGGCTCATGCGGCATCGGCTGTAACGTCGTCGACCAGTCAAGGTCTTTTCCCGGCAACACCCCGCCTGTCCTTAACGCTACGGCTTATATTCCGCCATTTCCTCCACCACGTCCGCACCTGCCGGCACTGAATTGAGGTGATGCACTGCATTTGATGTCACAACTGACGGTTTAATGCAGAAACGTAGAGTCGTGACAATGAGGTCGGCTCGGTCGTTGTGGTTCATCCGTGGCGCAGAAGTAGTTGATACATAGACAGATAACAAAAACCGCCCCTCAAATCTCGGGTGGGGTAATATGTGTAATTACCAGATTATCAGCGAGTAATGCGCCACGGCTTCAGCCACTGCCGCACAAAGGAGCGGCTGGCAGTCCGTTCCGGAGCATATCGCCCGGCGGGCTAATGCCCTGCTGCTCTGGTCGCAAGCATAACTTGCTTGCTGTGAACACCCTCGCGACCCATGGCGTTTGAATGGGAGGACCCACCGCAGATAAGTTCCGCGCCGCGAAGCTCCAACGGCGTTATAAAATACACCAGCCGCCAGCAATCGCGACATGTTATGTAATGCACTGATAATCAATCTGATAAATCATAGCCCATGCCTGATTGTTGACATGGGTTACATATTATTTGGCTGATATTCAATCAGATACGTAACACGCCACTTCTACCACTGCCGCTCTAACAGAGCGCCTGGCAGAAATGTTCTGAACACTGCTGACAGTGTATATTTCGTTCTAACGGTACCACCGCTAGAACAAAATACTCGAATTCCTGTGGAAATACACGGTGAATACTCTGCGGAACTGAGCCGGCCAGTACCATCCGGTCATACCCTGTACGGTTCAGCCGGATCTGTCACGAGTGCCAGAAATATGGTGAAATCTGCGAATCGTGACATTCATCGTTACACACATTCGATAAGTGACGCACTGAAAGCCCTTAGTGCTGGAGCACAAAGCGCATGCTCAGCGCAATCCAGACAAAAAAAGGGGGTGACCAAAAAGTCCATTAGGACTTAGAGGTCATCCTCTTTCTTTATATCATGACGGCTCCGGGCTGACTGGCAGCAACCTTCGGAGGAACTCCGTTCGCTTCGCTCACTCCGGCCCCTCCCATTGTCTCCTGCGTCCTGCTTCGCAGAACTCGTATCCAACGGGCCCCTCCCCCTGCCCGTGTCCGGGGGTG
>JAGHVP010000264.1 GCA_018064305.1 Candidatus Equibacterium intestinale
CCCTGTGGAACAGTTGTTGGCATCGGCCTCGTCACTCTCCGAACGCGACCGCAACCGGCTTGAGAGCATCCAACGTAACGCCTTGGAACTGCAACAACTCATCAACCAGCTGCTTGACTTCCGTCGCATGGAATTGGGTGCAGAACACATCTCGCCACGCAATGCAGATATGGTACAATTCCTATCGGCTGCCATAGAGGCTTTCCAACCTCTAGCACAACGCAAAAATATTGAACTGAATTATATACACCCCGACAAGGTACTCTACGCCACCTTCGATCATGAGAAGATGCACCACATCGTATGGAACCTGCTCAGCAACGCTATGAAATTCACGCCTGAGGGGGGACATATCAGCCTGGAGTTGCAACTGAAAACCGAAGACAACAGCCGTCTCACCGTGCGCGTCAAAGACGATGGCATAGGCATAAAGGCCAACGACATGCCACACATTTTCGACCGCTATTTCCAGTCGGACAACGCCAATTCACAGGGCGGCAGCGGTATCGGTCTCCACATGGTTCGCGAGTTGGTGCGTCTGCACGGTGGAGATGTGGGAGTAGAGAGCCAAGAGGGCAAAGGTTCCAACTTCTGGTTTGAGATACCACTGATGCACGAGCAACACTGCATCAACGAGGACTCTGCTGCACAAACTTCAATTTCAGGGCAGGATTCAGAAGATGAATCTGCTACCGCGCAAGAAGAAACCTCCAGCACCAGCACACATCCTTGCATACTCCTGGTAGAAGACAACCTTGAACTGCGCGCACTCATCGCCGAACAACTACGTGAAGAGGGGTTTGACGTAAGCGAAGCCAATAACGGGCAGGAGGCTTGGGAACAATTGTCCGCACAGCCCGACACGGAACTCATCATCAGCGATGTCATGATGCCGCTCATGGATGGATTCGAGCTCTGCCGCCGCATCAAGAGCACAGAGAACGTCAGCCACATTCCCGTCATCCTGCTCACAGCCAAGACCAGCGATGAAGACCAACTCGAAGGCTACAAGATGGGAGCCGACTGCTACCTCACCAAACCATTCAGCCCTGCCGTTCTGCTCAATCGCATCAAGCATCTACAGGAACAGCGCAAAGCCACCATGCAACATTTCCAGCATGAAGACGGCAAGGAGGTGGCACAACTGACTTATTCACCCATCGACGAGGAAATCATTACCCGTGCGCAGAAACTCGTGGAGGAGCACCTTGCCGACAAGAATTACAACGTAGACCAATTCAGTAGTGACATGTGCGCCAGTCGTATGACACTCTACCGCAAGATACATGGAATCACGGGGCAATCACCCAGCGAATTCATCAACACCATCCGCCTTAAACACGCAGCAGAACTACTGCGCACCAGTACGCTGAGCACATCACAAATCTCAGATCGGACAGGCTTTTCGTCGCCAAGCTACTTTACCAAAAACTTTAAAAAAATGTTTGGATGCCTACCCAAAGAATACAGAGGATAAAGGAAATCTAGTCGAAATACACACGGGCAAGGAATGCAACTAAACGCATCCTTGCCTTTCCTTTTATGTAAATATATTTCACTTCCACCTGTCTCCATACGCCACCTTCCCCACTGCCCAAAAACCGCTTTTGTAACCACTTGATAATCTTCGTATAAGGGGTTCCTTGCACATTTTCTACAAACTTATCGCCTTAATTTGAAATTTGCAGCGTAATTTGTCGCGCGTATATATAATATAAGGTATATGCAGTATAGATAACCATCGTTTTTTAGACATATTTGCCGTATTTCTTGTGTCAATATAGGTGAACTTGCCAGGGTTGACCCATGCAGCGAAGCGAGCTTCGAAGTCGGGGTTCTCGAGGTACTTCTTGGTAACGTCCTCGGTTTTGGCACTGATGTCCAAAGTGCAAAGCCAGATACTGGCTGCAAGTGATAATCTTTTCATATTTTCAATCTTCAATTTTCAATTATAAAAAAGCTG
>JAGHVP010000049.1 GCA_018064305.1 Candidatus Equibacterium intestinale
CTAATAAACATAGCAGAGCACCTCGCCACCTACATTCATTTCCTTAGCTTCCTTGTCGGTGATGACACCTTTGGAAGTAGAGATGATAGCGATACCCATACCATTCAATACTCTGGGCATATCCTCAACGCCTGCATAACGGCGAAGACCGGGACGGCTTACGCGGACAATTTTCTTGACAGCTGCCTGCTTGGTCTGGGGATGATACTTGAGAGCGATCTTGATTGTGTTTGAAGTTTCACCTTCAACCACCTTGTAAGCGAGAACATAACCTTTCTCGTGAAGTACGCGTACGATTTCGCCTTTGAGCTTAGAAGCAGGAACTTCTACAGTCTTGTGGCCTGCTGCATAGGCATTACGGATTCTCGTAAGCAAATCTGCAATTGGATCAGTCATTTTTTTGATTTTTTGTGGAACGACACTCAACTTATATATATTTTATAGGAGTGCCCGATATCCGATTGTTTATAAATTAGTTATTATTGGTCTACCAAGATGCTTTCTTCACTCCCGGGATGAGGCCCTTTGAAGCCATCTCGCGGAACTGAATACGGCTGATACCAAACTGGCGCATATATCCTTTGGGACGGCCAGTAAGAGAACAACGGTTATGCATACGTATAGGGCATGCGTTCTTGGGAAGTTTGTCAAGAGCTGCCCAGTCACCAGCCTCTTTCAAAGCTGCGCGTTTCTCTGCATATTTGGCAACTAATTTTGCACGTTTAACCTCGCGTGCTTTCATTGATTCTTTTGCCATACTCTGTTATTTCTTAATGTTTTTAAAAGGTAATCCAAATTCACGGAGGAGTGCGTAAGCCTCTTCGTCCTTGTTAGCTGTAGTCACGAAAGTGATCTCCATACCCATTACTTTGGTGATCTTGTCGATATCGATCTCGGGGAAGATGATCTGCTCCTTGATACCGAGGGTATAGTTACCACGGCCGTCGAAGTTTTCTGCGATACCTTTGAAGTCACGGATACGGGGGAGAGAGATAGCGATGAGTCTCTCGAGGAACTCATACATCTTCACACCGCGGAGGGTAACTTTTGCGCCGATAGGCATACCGCGACGGAGTTTGAAGTTAGAGATATCCTTACGTGAGATAGTCTGAACTGCTTTCTGGCCTGTGATGGTGGTAAGCTCTGCCTGAGCGACCTCAACAAGCTTCTTGTCCTGAGTTGCGTGGCCGACACCCTCGTTGAGAGTGATCTTCACCAGTTTGGGGACCTGCATTACAGTTTTGTAACCGAACTCTTTTGTGAGTTTGTCGATGATCTCTTCTTTGTATTTCTTCTGCAATGAAGGAACATATCCTTTCAATGAGACTGCATTGTTTGCTGCAGCTGCTTCTTTCTTGTTAGCCATTATTTGAGTTCCTCCCCTGATTTTTTAGCATAGCGTACGAGTTTGCCGTTCTTACCGATACGGCGACCGATTCTGGTGGGGCCGCCCTTAGCGGGGTCAACTACCTGAAGGTTTGAGATGTGTATGCCTGCTTCCTGTTTGATAATACCACCCTGGGGGTGCTGTGCATTGGGTTTGGTGTGCTTGCTAACCATGTTGATGCCCTCAACAATGGCACGGTTCTTATCTGTAAGTACTTCAAGGACCTGACCGGTTTTACCCTTGTCATTGCCGGCGTTTACATAAACCGTATCACCTTTCTTTATATGTAACTTTTTCATGTTCGTAATGATTGTTAGAGCACCTCGGGTGCGAGTGAAACGATTTTCATATAATTTTCACGCAACTCTCTGGCAACGGGGCCGAAGATACGGGTACCGACAACCTCACCTGCCTTGTTGATAAGTACGCAAGCGTTCTCATCGAAGCGGATGTATGAACCGTCGGGACGACGGATCTCTTTCTTGGTGCGGACTACAACTGCATTTGAAACAGTGCCTTTCTTAGTGTTGCCACCGGGGATTGCACTCTTTACAGCAACAACGATTTTGTCGCCTACGCTGGCATATTTACGACGGGTACCGCCGAGTACGCGGATGCAGAGAACCTCTTTTGCACCGCTGTTGTCAGCTACTAATAAACGTGATTCCTGTTGTATCATTTTACTTAACTTTTTCTACGATTTCTACCAATCTCCAACGTTTTGTCTTGCTCAAGGGACGAGTTTCCATGATGCGTACTGTATCGCCTTCGCTGCACTCGTTCTTGTCATCCTGAGCGACGAACTTAGTGGTTTTATTTACGAACTTGCCGTAAATAGGGTGTTTCTCTTTAGTCTTGACAGCAACTACAATAGATTTGTCCATTTTGTTGCTTACAACAACACCGATTCTTTCTTTACGAAGATTTCTTTCCATAATTGTTCAGATCTATTTTAGTTCTGTTTCTGTTTTTCTGCCAGGATAGTCATCATGCGAGCGATGTCGCGACGGCTCTTGGCGATTTTTGATGTATCATCCATAGGGGAGATCACGTGGTTCATCTTCATAACAGAAAGACTCTGTTTCTCAGCCTCGATTCTCTCTACGAGATCCTTGGCAGCCATTTCGCGAATTTCTTTTGCTTTCATTGTCTTAGTCTTTTTTTCTGTTAGTTGTTAGATTCTACATAGTCTCTTCTGATGACGAACTTGCAGGAAACGGGAAGTTTCTGTGCACCGAGACGGAGAGCCTCTTTAGCAACCTCCATGGGAACGCCTTCAGCTTCGAAAAGGATACGGCCGGGAGTGATGGGAGCAACGAATCCCTCAGGATTACCTTTACCTTTACCCATACGTACCTCGGCAGGTTTCTTTGTGTAAGGTTTGTCCGGGAAGATTCTGATCCAGATCTGACCTTCACGTTTCATGTGACGTGCAACAGCCTGACGAGCCGCCTCGATCTGTTGCCCTGTAAGCCAGCAGCTTTCCATAGTCTTAAGACCAAATGAACCGAATGCGAGCTGATTGCCTCTCTGTGCAACGCCTTTCATGCGGCCTTTCTGCTGTCTTCTAAATTTGGTTTTTTTAGGTAGTAACATGTCTCTATTTGTTTAAATAATTTCTAAACTCTTGTTAATCAACAACTTACCCTACAATAGGGGAAATTGCGGACTGCAAAGGTAGATATTTTATTCAAACTACCAAACTTTTTTTAGACTTTTCTACCAAAAAAATTGCGACCGAACAGCCGCAATTTCAATCAGTTACAAAAGTGAAACATATCGAGCGCCGCACACTTTGCGACCAAAGAGGATGGATTCCGGAACAACCCGGTCTCCCGCTACTTGCGCTTCTTCTCTTTTGCCTTGGATTTTTCCTTGTTCCGCTCCTTGTCCCTGGCCTGCTTGCGGACCTTGGCCTCTTCAAGAGACTTGTAGTAAGATTCGCGGAACTTTTCGGGAATGATGATCTGTGGACGCGGCTTGCCGAAGATGAACTCATAAAGTTCGTCGAACTCTCCGTAATACCACGCATGGACAAGCTGTTCGAGGTCTGCATCCTCGCCGGTGGGGTCGTAGCGCTGCTTGATGTTGCCTTTGAGAAGCTTGGCGACACCCTGCCAGAACTGCGCGTTGACCTTGCCCAGATATTTCTTGATGATATCGTATGGGGGCATACCCACCTCCCTGTCTATCAGCCGGATCATCATAAGTCCCTGGCTGAGCGTGAGCCCCTCGAAAATAGGCTTGAAGTTGTTGAGCAGCTCGTCTTTCAGACCGTTGAGATACCTTTCCTGCTCGGTGGGCTTCAGATTATACATGGAAAACAGGCTGTCTGTCTCCCTGATGGTCTGCGCCACGAAAAGCGCATAAGGGTAAGCCTTGCTGAAGTTGTGCACCCTGCGGTAATACTTCACCCATTCGCGCTTGTTCAGATATTTCTTCGGATGGATGCGGGCGGGCTTCAGCTCATCCACATAGATGGTGTCTCCCCTTTCGTCAATGACGTACTGCAGCAGCTCGTCAGAGGGAGCCTTGTTAGTCTGGGCGCCGGCAGGACCGGAGAAGAAAACCACGGCCAGACACAGCAATATCTTGGAAAAGAGTCTTTTCATTTCTTATGATGCTTTGAAGATCATCCTGCAGAGGGCAGGGATGTCGGCAACAGGTACAACCTCTATGCCACTGTCTGCAAACGACTCTTCCTTGTTGAAAGACGATATGAATATCTTCTTGAATCCAAGCTTGCCGGCCTCGGCCACACGGCGCTGCACCTGGCTCACGGGCCGGAGCTCTCCGCTCAGGCCGACCTCAGCGCAGAAGCACCAGTCTAGCGGCACGCTCAGGTCGAAATTGCTGGAAAGTATGGCCACCACAACGGCAAGGTCGCATGCCGGGTCGCTGATGCGCAGACCGCCCGCCACATTCAGAAAGACATCCTTGGCACCGAGCTTGAAGCCGGCGCGCCGCTCGAGGACAGCCAGCAGCATGTTCATCTTGCGGACATCGAAGCCCGTAGCGTTGCGCTGCGGCATTCCGTAGGCGGCAGAGCTCACAAGCGACTGTATCTCTAGCAGGAACGGGCGTGTGCCGTCCATCATGGCCGCGATGGCGATGCCGCTCAGGTCATCCTGATGCATCGGAATCAGTATCTCGGAAGGATTCAGCACCTGGCGCAGCCCGCCCGAGGTCATCTCGAACACAGCCAGCTCGGCAGTAGAACCGAAACGGTTCTTGATGCTGCGCAGGATACGGTACGAGCCGCGGGTGTCACCCTCGAACTGCAGCACCACATCCACGATATGTTCCAGCACCTTAGGACCGGCGATCGAGCCGTCTTTGGTGATATGGCCGATAAGGATGACTGGCGTTCCGCTCTCCTTTGCATATCTCAGCAGGGCCGCGGCGCATTCGCGCACCTGCGACACACTGCCGGCCGAAGATTCCAGGCTGTCGCTGTATATGGTCTGGATAGAATCCACCACAAGCAGGTCGGGCTTCACGCGGCCCACCTGCTGAAGGATGTTTTCAAGCAGGGTTTCACTCAATATGCTGCAGTTGCTGTCGTCACCTCCCAGACGGGTGGCACGCAGCTTTATCTGCCCGGGGCTTTCCTCACCCGAAACATAAAGAGTCTTGAGATTGGGGCAGCCGAGCGGTATCTGGAGGGATAGTGTTGACTTTCCGATACCGGGTTCACCACCTATAAGGATCATGGAACCCTCCACCAGGCCGCCGCCAAGAAGCCTGTCGACCTCTGAAAGGCCGATAGAGAAGCGGTTGCCAGTTGAGAGTGAAACATCTTTCAGAGCCTGAGGCTCGGCCTCATTCTCCGTAGAAATATATGCGCGTGTCCTGGCAGCAGCTTTAGACGGTGTCTTTTCTCTCTTAGGCTCCTCCACCATCGTATTCCACTCGCCACACGCCGGGCAGCGACCCATCCATTTCGGACTTTCGTTGCCACAAGAGGTACAATACCAGACTGTTGTTGCTTTTGCCATTATATTATTTCTTTACTACTATGAAGCGGTCCTTGCCATTGAGGTCCTGTATGACTGCCGCACCTGTGAAAAGGGCTGCGGTCTCCTGCCCCAGCTTCTCATTGATCTCCAGCCACAGGTTGCCGTTGTCCTTGAGCAGATAGTCGGCCCATACCGCAACCGCCCTGTAGAACACCAGCGGATCGTCGTCGGGGACAAACAGGGCCTGTGCCGGCTCCCAGTCAAGCACATTGCCGCGCATCTGCGCCTTCTCGCTCTCCATAACATACGGAGGGTTGCTGATGATAAGGTCGAACTTGGGCAGACCAGCCGGAGGAGCCTGCATCACATCGGCCTGGAAGAACACAGGGCGCGCTCCGTGCAGCTTCACCCTCTGCCTGCATGCAATGCGGAGCGCATCGTCGCTGATGTCACAGCCATAGACATGCGCTTCAGGGAATTCTGACGCAAAGGCGTATGCCAGGCAGCCGCTGCCTGTGCAGATATCAAGGATATTGAATGAATCGTCCTGGCTGCTCTGCATAAGTGCGTCACAGTCACTGGCGGCAAGTTCATAGAGCTGTTCTGTCTCCTGACGGGGGATAAGCACGCCGGGGCCCACTTTCAGGCGCATCCCGGCAAACTCTGTATGCCCCACCACATACTGCAGCGGTTCGCCTTTCTGCAACCTTTCTGCAGCGGCGGAGAGCATCTCCTGCTTGTCGGCATCAACCGGTTTGTGTGGCTCGCTCAGGTATTTGTATTCCTCGATTGAAAGCAGAGACGTCACGGCCCGGATGGCTATGGCACGTGCCTCTTCCTGAGGATACAGCCCCGTCAGCGAGGCGGCAAGATTGTCTATGAACTCTTTTAATGTCATATTATCTGTTCAGACAGTTTTCAATAAGCTGGGTGAAGAACTCTGTGATGTCACGGCCCGACACGCGCACCATCTTGGGGACAAGGCTCATGCGGGTCATGCCGGGAGTTGCGTTGATCTCGAGGAACCAGACACCTTCGTCGTTCACAATATAGTCCATGCGGATAAGGCCGGACGCACCCAGATGACGGTATATCTTCTTGGTGACGGCTGTCATCTCTGCCGCAAGGGCGTCGGAAATCACTGCGGGGCAGATCTCCTCACTCTTGCCCAGATACTTGGCCTCGTAGTCGAAATACTCGTTGGTGGTGACAATCTCAGTGATGGGCAGGGCCACAGGCTCTCCGTCTGCCATATAGATGGCCTGGGTCATTTCGCGGCCCACTATGCAGCTTTCAATCAGCACCGTGTCGCTCTCCTTGAGTGCGAAATCGACCGCAGCGGGGATATCACTCTCTTTCTTGACCTTTGTGACGCCGAAGCTGCTGCCACCGTCGGAAGGCTTCACGAATATGGGAAGGCCAAGCTTAGCCACTATCTCTTTGGTGTCGTATTCCTCACCTTTGTGGAGGAACACGTCCTCTGCCATCTTCACTCCAGTGTCGGCAAGATATCTCTTGCAGGAATATTTGTTGAAGGCCACCGAGCATACGAATGAAGAGCAGGTTGTGACAGGCACACCCAGCATCTCGAAATAGCCCTGGAGCAACCCGTTCTCACCGGGGATGCCGTGGATGGTGATTACTGCCGCATCGAACTTCACACCGTTGCACGAGAAGTCGCCCTTGTCCACCACGCCAAGAGTCTTCATCGGGGCGTCGTTTGCATCGCCCTCCCACTCCACGTTGAGCCACGCGTCGGTGTTGAATAGTATTTCGTAAACGTTGTATTTATTCCTGTCTATGCACGAAGCGGCATAACGGCCGCTGAGGATAGAAATCTGGCGCTCCGATGACGGACCGCCATAAATCACTGCAATGTTTTTTTTCATTTATTAATCAAAATATTCATTTTCCTGAGCTGAAGAGCCGGTGTCGCCGCCAGTCCAGATGTCATCGTCGCTGCCGGTGCAGCCGAAACTTCCGTCCCAGCCCGCCGGTGCCTCGAAGGTCTCACCGTTTGAAATACCTATGCTCTTGTCAGCCATGACTTTCTGCATGAAAAGGCCCCAGATGGGCAGTGCCGATGCGGCGCCCTGTCCGATGGAACCGTTGTCGAAATGCACCTGACGGTCTTCAGCACCTACCCATACACCCGCCGTGAGCCTCGGGACATAGCCTATGAACCACGCATCCGAGTTGTCGTTGTTGGTACCCGTCTTGCCTGCCGCACCCTGGATGCCGTATTTCCACTTCAGGCGGCCTGCAGTTCCTTCATTCACAA
>JAGHVP010000149.1 GCA_018064305.1 Candidatus Equibacterium intestinale
GATGGATGTGCTCGGCCAGACAGCCATGTTCCCATTCACGGCGGGGCAGACCGTGCTTGTGCCCTGCGAATGCACCACGTTCCGTCTGGTTCCGTCGGCAAGGGGAACCGTGATTCTTGAAACCACAATCCCGCCCGTGCAGGCCGCCGACCCTTACATCAATCCCGCCGCCGAGGAAAGCCTTGACGACGAAGACGAATCGTAGCATCATGGCAGAAAGCGTAAGGATAGACAAATACCTGTGGGCGATACGCGCCTACAAGACCCGGAGCGAGGCCACTGATGCCTGCAGCGGCAACAAGGTGCGCGTCAATGGCGTGCCCGCCAAGCCCAGCAAGGCGGTCAAGACCGGGGATGTCATCGAGGTCCACAAGGGCCCGGTGTCATTTACCTACAAGGTGGTGCAGGTGCTGGAAAGTCGTGTCGGGGCTGCACTGGTGGAGCAGTATGCCCTGAATCTCACGCCCGAAAGCGAGCTCGAGAAGCTCCGCGCACCAATGGAAACCATTGTGCTCAGGAGAGATCGCGGTACCGGCCGCCCCACAAAGAAGGAGCGGCGGGAACTGGATACCCTCATGGATACAATGGATTTCTGACGCTATGCCCCGGGGCTTTATTCCGGATTCGCCGCAGATATGGCGGCATCGAGTTTCTTCTGCTTCTCAGGACCCCAGTATGCGCAGTCAAGTTCGAAGAACGTGGTTGTGTAGGGGATGGTGAGCGGAGTCTTGATGATGACGACGTTGAACAGCTTTCCAGCTTCGTCAAGGCGTGCTATCAGTTTCTCGTGCATCACGGACTGGGATTCCTTTCCGCATATTGCCTGAATGTCGCTGCGCAGCTGGCTTACTCCGGGGGCGTCCTCCTCGCTGATGTAGCCGAGCTCCATATCGTTGTATATGTGCGCGAAAATGTGCGGAGCATCATCTATGATGGATTTTACCTTTCCAAGTACCTCGGCATAAGGTTCGTCGGCATAGAGGGTGGTGATTCCCTGTCCTGACTGTGAAGGATATGCCATGTCGGCGATAACGATCCAGTTCCTGTGCCCGAGAATGTTGATCTGTGATGCAAGCTGCTCTTCCCAGCCTTGACTTTTCTGTTCCGGCTGGCTGCAGGATGGCAGAATTGCGGCCAGCAGCGCCGCGAGTGCAATGTGTTTCATATTTGTTGTATTTATCTTCGTCAAATATAATTATTTATTTATAAACTTGCCGAAGAATTGAGCGTATGTGCCGGAAATGCCCTCCTTATCTTTGGAAATCTCGTTCAATGTAATTAACTTTCCGATATGATTTATATTATCGTTATTCTGGTAATGATCCTGTCTTGGATCATCCAGGCTGTTCTGAACAGCAAGTTCACAAAATACTCGAAGGTGGCGTCACCACATGGCATGACTGGCGCCGATATCGCCCGAAGGATGCTTGCCGACAATGGCATTACCGATGTCCAGGTGCAGTCTGTGGCCGGCCGGCTCACGGACCACTACAATCCCAATGACAAGACTGTCAACCTCAGCGAGGAAGTGTATGCGTCAGCTTCGATAGCCGCGTGTGCCGTGGCAGCCCATGAAACCGGCCATGCGATACAGCACGCAAGGGGATACGCTCCGCTGAGACTCCGTTCCGCCCTGGTGCCCGTCGTGACATTTGCCAGCAACACCGTGCAGTGGGTCCTCCTTGCGG
>JAGHVP010000123.1 GCA_018064305.1 Candidatus Equibacterium intestinale
ATATCAAGCCCCGGCGACTTCAAGTCTGTTGTCGAGGTGTCCAAGGTTATTACCGAATCGCGCATCTGCGCCCTCTCCCGCGCTGTGGAGAAAGATATAGACATGGCTGCCGAGGCCCTGCAGTACGCCCGCCTCAAACGCATCCATACAGGTATCGGCACATCAGACTACCACATCAAGTACAAGTTCAATTCAAACCGTGAGGATGTCCTGGAAAGAGCCATAGCCTGTGTCAAGTATGCACGCAGGTATGTAGATGACGTAGAGTTCTATGCAGAGGATGCGGGCCGCACAGAGAACGAATATCTTGCAAGGGTGATAGAGGCGGTGATTGCAGCAGGAGCCACTGTTGTGAATATCCCCGACACGACCGGTTATTGCTTCCCTGCAGAATACGGAGAGAAGATAGCATACCTCAGGAACAACGTTCCCAACATAGACAAGGCAATTATCTCGACCCACTGCCACAACGACCTCGGTATGGCCACGGCCAACACCCTGGCAGGTGTCATGAACGGTGCGCGCCAGGTTGAGGTTACCATCAACGGTATCGGCGAGCGTGCCGGCAACACAGCCCTCGAAGAGGTTGTGATGGCCATCAAGAGCCGCAAGGAATTCCCCGTATATACCGATATCAACACAAAACATATCACCAAAGTCTCACATCAGGTGTCATCTATGATGAGGATGCCGGTGCAGCCCAACAAGGCTATTGTGGGCCGCAATGCATTCGCCCATTCGTCAGGCATCCATCAGGACGGCGTGCTCAAGAAACGCGAGAGCTACGAAATCATAGACCCTACCGACATCGGTCTGGTTGATTCAACCATCGCCCTCACCGCCCGCAGCGGCCGTGCGGCGCTCGACCACCATCTGCACCGCCTGGGCATCAACCTCTCGGCACAGGAGCTTGCCATCGCATACGAGAAATTCCTGCGTGTTGCCGACAGCAAGAAAGATATTGCAGACAGTGACCTTTACGAGATAGCAGGAGTGGCCGACGGCATTGTCGCTCAGAATATCAAACTCAAATACCTGCAGGTGATTTCAGGTAAGAGTGCGATTCCCATGGCCACAGTCACCCTTACAATAGACGGTGAGGACTGCACTGCCACAAGCAGCGGACAGGGGCCCGTGGATGCTGCGTTCTCTGCCGTCAAGTCGCTGGTACACCGTAAGATAAACCTTGAGGAGATGCTCATCCAGTCTATCAACGGCGGCACAGACGACATCGGCAAGGTACACATCCAGATAGAGAACAAGAAACAGATATACTACGGCTTCGCAGCCAACAGGGATATCGTAACAGCCTCGGTGGAGGCGTTTGTAAACGCAATTTCAAAACTGCTTTAAGCCATGATTGCAAAGTCAGAACTGATAATCAACGAAGACGGATCCGTTTTCCATCTCCACATCAAGCCTGAACATCTTGCCGACACAGTGGTGCTGGTGGGCGACCCGGGCCGCGTAGGGATGGTTTCGTCTTTCTTCGATTCGATTGAAGACGAAGGCCAGAGCCGTGAGTTCCGCCACGCTACAGGCACATACAGAGGCTGCCGCATGACATGCGTGTCGCACGGTATCGGCACAGACAACATCGATATCGTGATGACAGAGCTTGACGCACTTGCAAACATCGATTTCGCCACCCGCGAAGTAAGGAAGGAGCACCGCACCCTGCGCCTGGTGCGTGTCGGCACAAGCGGCGCCATACATGCCGACATCCCACTTGGAAGCTATGTCCTTTCGAATGTGAGCATCGGATTCGACTGCCTGATGCGCTGGTACGGCAATATCGACAAGATAAACCTGAACGGTTACGAGCAGGACTTCCTCCGTTTCATGGATTGGGACGCGGCCGGTCTGCCTCATCCTTATTTCGTACGTTCTTCAGAGAAGCTGACAAAGCTGCTGTCTGATTTCACCATACCCGGAATGACCATCTCTGCACCTGGTTTCTACGGGCCGCAGTGCCGCGTGCTGCGCGTTCCTCTGGCTATGCCAGACATGATGGAGAAGCTTGAAGCATGGCGCTACGACGGCCGCCGCATCACCAATTTCGAGATGGAAAGCTCGGCCCTGGCAGGTCTGGCGGCTCATCTTGGACACGATGCCACCACGGTGTGCTGCATAATTGCAAACCGCTATGCTGGTGAGAGCAATACAGACTACAAGCCGCATGTCATGGGGCTTGTAAAAGGTGTGCTCGACCGTCTTGCAGGATTCTAGACCAACTTTCTGACCCAGTCTTCACGAGTGCCCGGGAGAAGGTCCACGGGCGGAATCTCTATGAGCGTATAGCAGCCTGGCTGCTGGCGCAGCACCGCACGTGCGGCTGATACCAGGATCTGAGCAGTGAGGGCAGGGTTGTTGATCTTCATGTTGAATTCGAAGTTCTGGTTGTGTGTCTTGCCTGAAACTCCCTTGCGCACCAGATTCACACCGTGCCCCATATCCTTGAGCACATCCACGCTTTCCACCTGCATCACGTGTGTTTCATCGTTCACGAAATAGGGGTCGGCCTTCACTGCAGCCGCGATTGCTGCAAAGTCGTAGCCGGGCTTGACCTGTACATATACCATGCGGCGGTGCACGCCTGTCCCCATCGGAATTGTGACAGAAAGTGCGTCGGCCACGCCTTCAATGGCTTTTACTGCCACAGAGTGCCCCATGCTCATACCGGGACCGAAGTTGGTGTAGGTGATGCCTTTCGGTGCGCAGGCCTCGAGCAGTGTGCGGACCACAGAGTCGCTGCCCGGATCCCAGCCTGCCGAGATGATGCTGGCGCGGCCGGCCTTCTTCGCGGCTGCATCCAGAGAGGCGCGGAGCTCTGGAATCTTTGTGTGTATGTCAAAGCTGTCAACAGTGCTTATGCCGAGGGCCAGTGCCTCCAGTGCATGCTTCTCGGTCTGGCGTGTGGGGACGCCCAGTATTGCAACATCCACATTTTCAAGCTCTGCGAGAGAAGTGACCACCCTGTAGGGCTGCAGCGCCTGGGGGATGTCTGCGGCATTGCGGCGCACAACACCTGCTATCTCGAAATCTCCGGCTGCTTCAAGAGCCTCGATTACATATCTTCCAATATTGCCGTATCCAACCACGGCTGCACGGATCTTTGCCATAACGATAAGTTATTTGATGATGTCCAAATTCTGAAGTGTCCTGCGCATAAGGGCCATGGTGCTCTCTGAAGCGGGTACCAGCGGCAGACGGAGTTCGTTCTCCATCATTCCCATAAGTGATAGGGCTGCCTTTGCAGGAATGGGGTTGCTCTCCACGAAGCAGTTCTTGAAGAGGTCGAAAAGGCGGTGGTGGATGGCGCGTGCGGTGACAAGGTCGTTTTTCTGCATGGCCTCGGTCATCTGCACAAGCTCTTTCGGAACGATGTTAGATGCCACGCTTACAACTCCTGCGGCTCCTGTGGCCATCAGGGAGAGGGTCTCGTCGTCGTTGCCGCACAGCACTGCGAAATCCTTGGGTGCGTGTGCTATGATGCGTGAGATCTGGGCGTAGTTGCCGGATGCTTCCTTCACTGCAATGATGTTGGGGTGCTCTGCCAGCGCCAGGGTGGTTTCGGCGGTGATGTTGACACCGGTGCGTCCGGGCACGTTATAGAGTACTATGGGCTTCGGTGAATAGTCGGCAACTGCCTGGAAATAGGTGCGCAGACCATCCTGGGAAGGCTTGTTGTAATAGGGGGTGACAACAAGGAATGCATCGGGGCCGTAAGGGGCCAGCACATCTATGTTGCCGCGGGTCATCACCAGCGAGTTGGTGCCTACACCAACCATCACGGGGCGTCCGGCTGAGTTGGCTTTGGCAATCTGCAGAAGCTTTATCCTCTCGGAATCCATGAGACAGGGGGTCTCGCCTGTGGTGCCTAACGGAACCAGGAAATGGATCCCGGATTCAATCTGGAACTGAACAAGCTTTTCAAAGGCTTTGTAGTCTACCTCTTCGTTCTTGAACGGGGTGACAAGAGCTGTGCCGCAACCTTTCAGTAATAAATTGTCCATATTATTCTGCAGTGTTTAATATTAATTCCTTGAATTCGTGTACTCCGCTGATGCCCTGCGTCATTACGGCGGCTTCTACGGCACCTGCGGCAAAACCCTCGCGGCTGAATGCCTCGTGGGTGAGGGTGAGGCGGTCGGCGCCTCCTGTGAGGTTCAGAGTGTGGATTCCGGCCACTTCGCCTATCCTGAACGACTGGATGGGAGTGGTGCATCCGGCAGCACCGTCAACTATGGATGCAAGTGTCTTCGCTGTGCCGCTGGGAGCGTCCAGCTTGTGTATGTGGTGGGTCTCTTCAATGGCGGTGGTGTATCCTCCGAAACGTGCCGCCATCCTTGAGATGAACTCTGCCGTAGCAAAGAGGATGTTCACTCCGATGGAGTAGTTCGATGAATATATCATCGTGGTGCCGCACTTCTCGAAGTACGAGACCACATCCTGCCTGATGTCGTCCCATCCGGTGGTACCGACCACCACGGCCTTGAAGTTCTCTGCCAGAAACTTGTAGTTGTCCCTGAATGCGTCCGGCACTGTGAAGTCTATGCATACGCATTCCGCAGCCAGCTCCCTGGGTGTGGCGGTGATGTCGTCGCTGCAGGCCGCGCACTCTATGCCTCTCTTCTTGAGGCAGGCCTCCACCATATGTCCCATACGGCCGTAGCCGCTTATGATTACCTTAAGATTATTCTGCTCCATTTTCGAAGAATACTTTATGAAGTGTACGCACAATGGCCGCCATTTCCGGGCGGTCTATCACAAGCGACAGGTTCAGGAACGACGAGCCCTGTGACATCATATATATCTTGCAGTCGCTCAAGGCTTCGAATATGGTGGCGAAGGCGCCTTTTATGCCTATGATATTCTTGCCGATTATTGAAACCTGCGACTTGTCGCGGTCGACGGTTACCTTGCCGTACTGTGCAAGGTCTGCCACAACCTCTTCCAGGGGCTGTTTTGCGTCCACCGTCACAGAAACGCTGGCTTCCGACGTGCTGATCATGTCAACCGACACGCCGTGACGGCCGAACACGTCGAAAATCTTGGACATGAAGCCTGTTGCGTTGATCATCTTGGGGGAGTAGATGCTCACCACCCTGATGTTTTCGTTGTATGAGACAGACTTGATGCCGTCGAATATGCATGAGCGGTTGAGCACCACAGTGCCGTCTCCGCCGGGATTCATGGAATTGAGCACATACAGCGGGATGTTTTTGGTTGCTGCGGGCTCTATGCATAGGGGGTGGAGCACTTTCGCGCCGAAACGTGCCAGCTCGGCCGCCTCTTCGTAAGAAATCTTCTTGATGCCGCGTGTGTTCTCTACCATGCGCGGGTCTGCGGTGCGGATTCCGTCCACATCAGTCCATATCTCTATGCGGTCGGCGTCAAGCACCATGCCCAGGAGCGATGCCGAATAGTCGCTGCCTCCGCGTCCGAGCACTGTGGGGTCGCCTTCGATGGTCACGCCCACGAAACCTTGTGTGATGACGGCGTCATATCCCTTGTAGGCCTTCGATATCACCTTGTCGGCCCTTTTTGCAACTTCGTCGACAAGAGGGGAGGCGCTCATGTATTCCTTTGCTGTGATCATGAAGTGCCGTGCGTCAACCCAGGCTGTGCTTATGCCGAAGGTGTTCAGCATGAAGCAGATGATGTTTGATGAGAGATATTCACCCATCGATGTGATGTAGGCCTTGTCGCTGTCGGGGATCTGCGCGTTGAGGTGCGCCTTGGAAAGGGTCCAGAGAGAGTTGCATATCTTGTCAATCGTGGCAAAGATATCGCCGGTACTTGGCTCTGACTTGTAGCCGCCGGCTTTGATGCACTCCTCTATGATGCCTTTGTGACGTGCGCTGAGGCCGTCTACCACCACCTGGCATTCTTCTTTCTGCCCGGTTTCGATGCAGTTGATGAGTTTGTACAGCGAGTCTGTGACTTTGGCACAGGCGGAAACCACAATTACAGGTTTGTCCTTCAATTTTTTCGATATGATCGATATGGACCTTTTGATTGCGGTGGCATCGGAGACCGACGTCCCGCCGAATTTCATTACTATCATTTGTGTACAAGTTGTTTTCAGCCTCAAATTTAAGAAAATATACCTTTGAATTATTGTGTGGCTCAAAAAAATTACTATTTTTAACAAATATTTTTTAAGAGGAATCAATCGTTAATAATAAACTATGAAAATTTTAAGGAAAACACTTCTGATGCTGGCTGTGGCAATCTCCGCAGTCGCTTGCAAGGCTCCTGAAGCACAGGGGCCGAAACTTGCCGTAATCCTCTATACTGTCCGCAATGAAATGGCGGCAGACTTCAAGGGTACTCTCGAGAAAGTCAAGGAAATCGGCTACGAAGGTGTGGAGTTCGCAGGCCTTTTCGGCAACGACCCCGCACAGGTGAAGGCATGGTGCGATGAGATCGGGCTCAAACCCATCTCGGCACATGTGGCACTCAACGAAATGAGGGCAGACATCGACAAGGTCATCTCTGACTACAAGACCATCGGCTGCGAATATATCGTTGTCCCTTATCTCGAGACATCAGACCGTCCCGGCACTGAGAATTTCGAAAACACACTCGCCGACATCAAGGCTTTCGCAGAGAAGGCCAAGGCTGCAGGTCTGAAGATGCTCTATCACAACCACGATTTTGAATTTGTGGAGATGCCCGACGGTACATTCGGCCTCGACTATATGTACAACACAATCCCCGCCGACCTCCTCGGTGCAGAGCTCGACCTCTGCTGGGTGAAGTATGCAGGCCAGGATCCTTGCGAGTACATTGCAAAGTATGCAGACCGCGAGAATGTCGTACACATGAAAGACTACTATGCTACAGCCAAGGTTGAGGGTGATCCCTATGCACTCATCGGCCAGGATGAAGGCGGGGTTGAAGAGTCTCCCGAGACAGCATTCGAGTTCCGCCCCGTAGGTATGGGACTTCAGAGCGTATCAGATATTCTTAAGGCAGTGAAAGACACTGATATCGAGTGGATTATCGTTGAACAGGACGAGCCCAGCATGGGGCTTTCTCCTCTGGAGTGTGCAGAACTCAGCTACAAAGTGCTCGAGATGGTACTGGAGTCGGGCGAGGATGTACAGGTCGAAATCGGCTGCTGCGACGGTGACTGCGACTGCGAAGACTGCCAGCACAACCACGAAAAAACAGAATAATCACACATAACACAATACATTTAATTTCTATCAACAAACTCAATGGCAAAGATTATTTACATCATTGGTATCGTACTCGCCGTATGGTGTGTCTACGATCTCTTCGCTCACAAATCTATCGGAATTATCTGGAAGATTATCATCTCTATCATCATCCTGTCTCTCAGCTGGGTGGGTCTCCTTCTCTATTACTTCATCTTTAGAAACTTAATCAAATAGAATAAGAAACAGAAAAACCAACACTTTTCACAAAATATCAACATAAGGGCGGTCCCATCGGAACCGCCCTTATGCGTTGAATGCAGCGCACCCTAGTGAGCTGGGGATGTGCCTGCTGATCTTCCGGCGCGTCCATCGCGCTGCATAATGGCGTCTGGCAGAGTGCTGCCGGAGTACAGAAGCCAGTGCGTTATAGGCGCGGCCCAACATTTATAAGACATGCCGGGGAGTGTTCACGGAAATGCGGGAAAACGTGAACGGTCCCCCTGCCGGCGGCCGTTTCGGGGTCTGAAAGCCGGGGAGTGTTCACGGAAATACGGGAAAACGTGAACGGTCCCCCTGCCTGAAGACTGAATGACGCTGGAAACCTTCTACTCATCTCCTTTTGGAAGCCACAGACAGCGGCGGTATTGTTCGAATGGAACACCTCGGGAAAGAAGTTTTGAAACTATCTGCATGAGTTCCTTCTCGGTGAGGAAATGAAAGCTCTGGTGTCCGCACGAAACAGCGAACTGATCAATGATGGCGCATACCTTGTCGTCGTCAAGACCATCACAGAATACTGCTTGCTTGTTTGCATTAATATTCTTTTGCCTGGCATCCTTGACGGAAGTGTCAACCAGGTATCTGAACTGCCTGTAACTGCTGTTGAAGTATGTCCTGACCTTTGGAACATTGATGAACGAGTTTGGAAGTATGAACCCGTCTGGATCGGCCATCCAACTGTCAGGAAGAATGTCCCTTCCCAACATTTCCCTCTGCTTCCTGATGGTGATATTTCCGAGAGCGGTTGTACTGTCTGCAATCGCCTTTCTGAAATTGGGGGGAAGGTATTCCTGAGTAAAAATGTAGTTGGCGCTGGAGAACTGCCATGTATACGGCGACTCGGTGATGTAGTGATGAACGGGGTTCGTCATCACATAGACCAGTTTGTCAATGATGATATTCCTTCCTATAAGGCGGTCGCATTTGATTTTGAAGTTGTTGCCCAAAGTGGCGCCGTACTTGTGACGGTAGTATAGACCGTATGATACTTTCAGATCGTTGGTTACAGCTTTAACCTGATACTCCTCGCCGATGCAGGCAATGGAGTGGAAATGGGTGGATAGTTCGCACAGGGCAAGTGCCTCCACGGAGTTCGTGTGGCAGACGGCGGCGAACTTGTTGTTGAAGAAGATTCTGTCGGCATTGTCCCTGAAAAGGACGTTGTCGCCTTTGTTGTAAATGTGCCACGTGTCCATAATTCTCGTTGATGAATATGTCAACAAAGATGTGTACTGACATTGTATGCCGCAATCCAAAACATCAAAACAGAATAGATGAACTAAAAGTATAACCGTGTCTTATATTAGTAATGCCCGTATTCTTTTAGAAATGTGAATGTTTTTCCAAAATGATGCAGCCGCGCCTCAATAGAGCGTCTGGCATAGTGCTGCCGGAGCACATCATCACCCGTGATGTTTAAACGGGAGGCACCGCCGCAGATGAGTTCCGCGCAGCGCAGCCAGCGGGACGAAAGCTGCGTGCGGGGGGATGGAGCGTAAGCGGAAGTGCTCCGGAGCACAGAAGCCAGCGCGTCATAGGCGCGGCCCAGTTTCGATACGACATGCCGGGGAGTGTTCACGAAAATGCAGGAAAACGTGAACGGTCCCCCTGCCGGCGGCCGTTTCGAGGTCTGAAAGCCGTGGAGAGTTCACGCAAATTAGGTAAAACGTGAACGGTCCC
>JAGHVP010000222.1 GCA_018064305.1 Candidatus Equibacterium intestinale
CGAGACCGGTATCGCTGCCGATGCAGACGGAACGGGAATGTACTCTTCCACCCAGATGGGTGCTTCCAACTCCAACATCATGCCTGCGGCACGCAAGGTTACGTTTAACGTGAAAATTACATTCTAGGAGGATACAAGCATGAAAAACATTATCAAATCACTTATTTTGCTTGCTGCGGGAACCATCCTCGTTTCCTCTTGCCACAAAGACCTGGATATCGTATATCCCATGTCTCTGAACTCATCCACCATGTGGAAAGACCCTTCCGACCTTGACAAGTCCGTAGCCGGAATCTATTCCCGTATGCGCGGTTTCTTCTCAGGCAGCGAGTGCAACGTCTTCTATCTCGGCGAAATCCGCGTAGGTGACTATATGTGGGGCCCTTCACTTCTCGACAAGGTGCAGGACAACTTCAAGATTGCCTGCCGTCTGAACAACCTGAACGGTTCACAGACCATAGGCTGGTCAGGCCTTTATTCCACTATCGACCAGGCAAACGCCGTGCTCAAGCACTGCGAGGAGTGCAAAGCCAGCGAAAGCAGCGTGAAATGGGCAAAAGGCCAGGCTCTCTTCGCCCGTGCATACTGCTATTTCTGGGCTGCCAGAATCTGGGGCTACTGTCCCTTGAATCTGGAACCTGTCGAGTCCACCACCCAGCCCGAGTGCTATCCCGAGCAGAAGACTCCCGCCGACCTGTATGCGCAGATTGGAAAGGATATCGCTGAATGCGAGCAGTATATAGATGCCATGGGTTCAAGCAAATACATGGGCACCAAAGACGCGTTCAATATGCTCAAGGCTGAATATGCCCTCTGGATGTATTCGACACGCAACGGCGGCAATGATTATCTTACAATGGCAGAAACTGCCCTGAACGCCATCGGCATTTCAGACAGCAAGCTCAACGCCGACTATGCCGCGACATTCGACAGGACCAACAAAGTCAACAAAGAGATTGTGTTTGCCCTCAACAACACCCCCAAATCAACGGCCGGCTACCAGATTTATTTCTGCCACACTGCCAACAATATCAAGAAAGCCGCGCAGTGCAGCCAAGGCGGTCCCGTGCCCATCTCTTCTACACAGTGGTGGTCATTCTCACAGGAATTCGTAGATGCCCTGAAGGCTTCCGAGAAGGCCGGTGACACCCGTGTCAAGACCAACCTCGGTTACGGCAATTATTTCTCAGGCGACAATACCACCGAAATCACCTGGTGCAACAAGCTCCTCGGCGATATGAGCAAGGCTCCCGTCATCCTTGACAACGACCTTCTGTACTACCGCTATGCTTTTGCCGTGATGATGAAGGCCGAACTCTGCTACTACAAGAAGGATATCCAGGGCGCAAATACTGCTCTGAACATCATTGCCAAACGCGCCTATGGCGACAAGAAGTCATACGACTGCACTTCTCTCGACGCTCTCAAACAGGCCATAACAGACGAGTACTTCCTCGAATTCCCCGCTGAGGGTGTAATCTGGTGGGCTCTCATCCGTATGGACATGCTGGAGAAATACAATCCTTCCATCACAACAAAGAAAGCCAAGAATCCCAATATCCTGCTCTGGCCTATCGCCAACGGTTCCATCAACAAGAACCCCGGCAAGATCAAACAGGTAGAAGGTTGGTCATAATCTATAATAATGGAGATTATCAATATGAAAAGAATCATAACATCAATCATCATTGCCGCAGCTGCCGTATTGGCTTTCAGCGCATGCCACAAAGATGACTGGAAGCAGGGCGCCGACCTCAAGACCCTTACCATTTCCTATGATCTGGCAGGAAACAGTCTTGACGCTTTTCCCGCAGCCGGTTCCACCATCACCAAAGCTGTCGTTGTCAGCCAGGGTGCAATAAACAGGGACATCGACTGGGTTGTATCAGTTGACAATACCCCCGATTGGGTAAGTGTCGAGAAGACAACCATGACTACTCATTTCACCGGAACATACGACGGTGATGACCGTGACGTTGAACACAGAGCTGTTACCATTACCGTGAAAGCGAATGCCACCGGTGCAAAACGTACCGCTGTGCTCCGTTTCACCGTTGCTGACGGAAGTTCAATCTCTACAATTTTAACACAGAACAAATAACATGACTTTCAAGAAACTATTGGCTACTTCACTCTTCGTTGCCATGGCAGCATTGTCTTTATCTTGCAAGAAAGATCTTGACATATCAGGCAGGAAGCCGGACACACCGAAGGAGGAAGAAAAGAAG
>JAGHVP010000121.1 GCA_018064305.1 Candidatus Equibacterium intestinale
CCGAAAGTGCAGCAGGCATCGATGAAGCTGCGCTGTGACTACGGTAGTGTTGCAGTTGGTGATTCGCTAGGCATAGGTGTCACACTTTCCGGATTTCCTTCCGGTGCTGAAGTCCTGGCTGTAGTTCCAGACGGATGGACTTCACGGGTTGAAATGCAGGGGCTGTCGGGCAAGGTGGTGGTGAAACCTTCTGATGGTGCATCTGCCGGCAATGTGATAGTGTTCGCTTCTGACGGCATGGGCAGGAGCATTGCTTCATCGGTCAGCCTGGGGGTCAATCAGGAAGTGGCTCCGGTTGATACACTCCTTTCGGTTATGCACGATGCATATCAGGTGGGCGGCGCAGGCGGCGCGTTTGATGTGCATGTGTCCACGAATGTCCGCTATGAAATATCGGTATCAGACAGCTGGATCCGTGCTGCCGCAACGAAGGGTGTGCGGGAGGATGTCATTCAGTTCTATGCCGGGCCGAATGAAGACCCGTGGCCGCGCGCTGCCACAATATCTTTCAAATCAGGAAGTTATATTAAAAATGTGATTGTGCTTCAGGACGGGCGCGTCAGCAATGTCGTGGATGCGGAGGATTCTGGATACATAACGCTTGTGAAAACTTCCAAGCACAATGTGGTCCTGGACCGTGATGATTACTATGAGTTCGGCATAACAACATCTGGTTCTGACCCCTACGTATATACGGAACAGCTTCAAAATAACCTTCATTCAGACCTTGCTATGGTCACTTTTGAATACAAGTGCGACAGGACGGTGAATTCGGTGCAGCTGTTCTTCGGTGATCCCGTGACCGCTGAAAGGTCACTGAATGTCGGTAACCTGGCAGCGTCAAGTGACTGGAAGAGCGTAAGTGTGTATATCTGGCCTATGCGCGACAGATATTTCTGGGGAGATGCCGGTGACCGGATGAGAATCGACCCGGGTGATGTCTCAGGTGTGTATATCCAGATACGCAACATCCATTTCAGGGCGATGACAGATTCCGAACGTAGGAAATATGCAAATGACAGAATAGAGCTGAGAAGTGACAGGCTGCGCGTGATGCAGGACCTTACCTGCGGTGGCGCGATCAGTTATATATCAAAGGCTGGTTCAACCTGGAACTATGTGAATATCTGTGACAAAGGGCGTTATATCCAGCAGTCGTACTATGCAGGACGCAGCCTGGACCTGCTTTCACAGGGGCAGTCGCCCGACTGGACTCCATGGCAGTGGAATCCGATCCAGGTGGGTGACTACAAGGGTAACAAGTCTAAGATACTTGATTACGAGTCAACTGAGAATACTTCATACGTCAAGTGCATACCGTTGCGCTGGGATATGGACAATGTGCCTGCTAAGGCTGTGATGGAGCAGTGGACATCTCTGTCAGGCAACATTCTTACTGTGCGGAACAAGATTACAATCGACAGGGATGAGGACGACGGTTTCGGCATCGCTGTGTGTGCACAGGAACTGCCGGCAGTGTATCCTATCGCCGAACTCAAGCATCTCTATGCATATATAGGAAGATATCCGTTCACCGAGAGAGCGGTGCCGAAAGAGCAGAGTGTGGTTAATCTCAGCTCGGGATTCTGGGGTATCTACACTGGTACGGCGGAAAAATGGATGGCATTCCTTGGCGATGACGGCTACGGTATGGCCGTCTACAGCCCTTCTGCCCACCAGATTCTGGCTGGAAGAGCCGGAAATGCATGGGGCGACTGCTACAGCAGCAGTACCAGCTATATCGCACCTGAAGCAAGTGTCAAACTTCCGTACAAAGGGGAGTATGAATACACTTACTATTTGATAATGGGCAACTTAGAGGAAATCCGCAGTGCAGTATACCATCTTCACGATATGGGTTATTAACAGCTCCGTGCGAAATTGTTGATAAAAAATATCGAAAAAAGTGTGGAAATAATTTGCAGGGAAAGAAAAAGTGCATATCTTTGCGGTCCCTTTGAGAAACGAAGGGGACAGTTCATTGACATCT
>JAGHVP010000275.1 GCA_018064305.1 Candidatus Equibacterium intestinale
GATGTTGCCCCGAACGACATCGCTTCAATTGAAATCCTCAAGGATGCATCTTCTGCAGCAATCTACGGATCACGCGGATCCAATGGTGTTGTCCTGATCACCACAAAGCGCGGTGAAGAAGGCAGCGTTAAAGTCAACCTGAATATTCAGGGCGGTATCCAGCAGATGGTCAACAAGCAGGAAGTGCTCAACGCACAGGAATATTATGATATCGTGAACCTCGCAGGTCAGGCATACCGCTGGTCGGCAGAAGAGCTCCGCCTCATCTCTGCAGGTCAGTCCACCGACTGGCAGGACGCAATCACCACACTCGGTTCTTTCCAGAACTACAACATGTCGGTGACTGCAGGTTCTGGCAAGATGAAGAACTACTTCGGTATCGATTACTATGACAACAAGGGTATCGTACGCAACTCGTCATTCAGCCGTCTGAATCTGCGATACAACACAGACATCGATGTAAACGACTGGTTCCGTACAGGTGCACGTGTTAACTTCATCACATCCACACTCTACAATGTAAGTGAAGAGTCTGACTCTCTCTATGGCACAATGTACAGTGCATTCGCAGCTCAGCCCACCGGCCCTGTATACGCTTCCAACGGTGAATACTTCGACGGATTCCTCAACACACGCGCAAACCCCGTTGCCATGGTGGAACTGCTCAACAAACGCACCAACCGTCTGAATGTAATAGGCAGCATGTATCTTGAATTCGAACCTGTCAAAGGGCTTGTATTCCGTTCAGAGAACACTGTAAACAAGACATCCCACTACTACACCAACTATGAAGACGGCCGCATGGGCCAGCACTATCCCAAAGAGGGCCGTGCAACTCTGGAAGGCGGTATCGGCGACCTTCTCCAGTCAGAGAACACTGTCACATACAACTTTGAGAACGGTATTCACAAGGGATCTGTCATGGGTGGTTTCTCTGCATCACGCCAGACATACGAAGGAATAACAGCATTAAACAAAGGTCTCAACCCCATTACCAACATCTACAATGTGGGCGGTGCCGAGGACTGGGGCCCCAACTCATCATGGGGCGGTGCAAACACCCTCGCATCTTTCTACACCCGCTTGAACTACAACTTCAACGATAAGCTGCTTGCAACATTCACAATGCGTGCCGACGGTTCGTCAAGATTTGCTCCCGGCCACCGCTGGGGCTACTTCCCTTCTGCAGCGGTTGCATGGAGGCTGTCTGAAGAAGACTTTCTCAAGCACAGCAGCGTGGTGAACAACCTCAAGCTCCGTCTGAGTGCGGGTCGTCTCGGCAACCAGAACATCGGTGACTACGCATACCAGGCTCTCGTAAGCGAGGGCGGCTCAATGCACAACTATGTATTTGGCGGCGCCCAGGCAGTCGGCAGCATCTATACATCCATCTACAACCCCGACCTCACATGGGAGAAAGCCAACCAGCTTGACCTCGGTCTTGATTTCGGTCTGTACAAGGGACGTATTTCAGGTACTCTCGAAACTTACTACAAGCGCACCAGCGACCTTCTCTGGACAGTGCCCCTGCCCTACGAGAGCGGTTACACTTCTTCACTCACAAATGTCGGCAAGCTCGACAACTACGGTGTAGAGTTCACCCTCAACACAGTAAACGTCCAGGCAGAGAAATTCCAGTGGAGCTCTTCATTCAACTTCACATGGAACCACAACAATGTTGTAGAACTCTACGACGGAAAGACTGATGTTGGCAAATGGATTTTCGTAGGTCATTCACTGGATGAATACTACTCACTCACAAGCCTCGGAATCTGGCAGCTCTCTGAAGCATCAGAAGCGGCTCGCTTTGGCGCACAGCCCGGTGACCGCAAGATCAAAAACGTGGACGACAACAATGTCATCAATGGTGATGACCGTGAGTTCAACGGACACAGCACTCCCCAGTTCTACGGTGG
>JAGHVP010000239.1 GCA_018064305.1 Candidatus Equibacterium intestinale
GTGGTAGGCAACAATGAGGCCGACAAGCGTTTCGAAAGCTATCTCGAGGCTCTTGAAAATCCAGAGATCAACTACATATCAGTAAAGATATCAGGCATATACGCACAGACCCACGCACTCAACTACGAAGGGTCGCTGCCAGAGCTGGTGCGCCGCATGAGCCTCCTCTACCAGAAGGCCATAGACTTCCCCTACACCGACAAGCACGGCGTGACCAAGCCCAAGTTCATCAACCTTGACATGGAGGAATACAAAGACTTCCATCTCACCAAGAAAGTGTTCTTCGAGACCCTCAGCAAGCCCGAGTTCAAGAACTACGAGGCCGGCATTGTGGTGCAGGCCTACCTGCCCGATGCATGGGACTTCCAGACAGAGCTCCTCGAGTTTGCAAACAAGAGGGTGGCAGAAGGCGGCTCGCCTATCAAGATGCGTCTTGTGAAAGGGTGCAACCTCGATATGGAGAATGTGGTTTCAAGCCTGCGCGGATGGCCCATGCCGTGCCGCGACTCTAAGCTCGAGGTGGATGCCTGCTACATGAAGATCCTCACCCGCGCACTGCTGCCCAACAACTCGCATGTGCTGCATATCGGTATAGCAGGCCACAACCTCTATACCATCTCGTATGCGTATCTGCTTACCATCCAGTACGGTACACCTGTAGAAGACTTCTGCTTCGAGATGCTGGAAGGTATGGCAAACCACGTATGGCGCGCTCAGAAAGACCTGGGCAACTATGTGCTGCTGTATGCTCCGGTAGTGAAAGACGAGCATTTCCTCAATGCTGTGTCATACCTGGTACGCCGTCTTGACGAGAACACAGGCCCCGAAAACTTCCTGGCCTATTCATTCAACCTCAAGCCCCACACCCGCACCTGGGATTTCCTGTCGAAGCAGTTCGACGATGCATACGACATGATGGACAATCTCTTCCACGGCACAAAGCGCACTCAGAACCGCAACCAGCCCTACGAGGCTGTGGCACCTTCGTGGGAGATGAAGAACGAGCCTGACACAGACTTCGACCTCCCTGCAAACCAGCAGTGGATCGATGAAATATACAAGAGATGGCAGAAAGGTCCCGACAATGTGCCAGAGCAGATTCCAGTGCAGATCGGCGACAAGACCACCGTCACTGCCGACGTGCATATCTACAAAGACCGCTGCGCCGAAGACGAGGTGCAGGTCTACAGCATGTGCAAGGCAGGCCCCATGGAGATAGAGCAGATTCTTGCAGTGGCCGACGAAGACCCTGCAGGATGGCGTAAGATGCCCCTTGAGAAGCGTCACAAGATACTTTACGCAGCCGCCAATGCTGTGGCAGAGATACGTGGCGAGCTCATCGGCTGTATGGGTGCCGTAACAGGCAAGACAATAGTGGAGGCCGACGTTGAGGTGAGCGAGGGTATAGACTACGCCCGCTTCTACACCACTTCTGTCAAGAAGTTCGAAGACCTCGGCACAGTCAGCATGCAGCCCAAGGGCACCATCCTGGTGATTTCTCCCTGGAACTTCCCCTGCGCAATCCCGATGGGCGGTGTGTGCGCGGCCCTTGCAACAGGCAACACATGTATCCTGAAACCCGCTACTGTGGCAGCTCCCGTGGCCTGGATGTTTGCACAGGCAATGTGGAAGGCAGGTGTGCCCAAACAGGCCCTGCAGGTGGTACTGCCAGACCGTGACGGCCTCAAGGCACTCACATCGTCGCCCGTTATCAAGCATATCATCCTCACAGGAGGAACAGATACAGCCCGCCAGATCCTGACGGCAAATCCCGACAAACCGCTTTCAGCAGAGACCGGCGGCAAGAATGTGATGATAATCACAGCTTCGGCCGACCGCGACCATGCCATCATGAATGCCTGCACCTCGGCATTCGGCAATGCCGGTCAGAAGTGCTCTGCATGCTCGCTCCTGCTGGTTGAGAGAAGCGTATATGACGACCCTGTATTCGCTGCCAAGCTGGCCGACTGCGCCACCAGCATGAAGGTGGGTTCTGTATGGAACAAAGGCAACGTGGTGGGCCCGATGATAACCAACCGCAACGACAAGCTGCAGCAGGCACTCAAGCTCGACGGCGACGAAAGCTGGCTGGTAGAGCCCCGCTGGGTAGACAAGAAGAAATTCATCCTCGCTCCCACAATCAAGTGGGGTGTGGCTCCCGACAGCTTCTCGTTCCGCACCGAGATATTCGCCCCGCTGCTCTGCGTGGCTCCGTTCGACACCCTCGACCAGGCAATCGAAATGGTGAACAGCCTCGACTACGGCCTCACATCGGGCATCCAGACACTCGACGAAAACGAGTGGATGCAGTGGAGAGAGAATATCGAAGCCGGTAACCTCTACATCAACCGCGGTATCACAGGTGCTGTGGTTAACCGCCAGCCCTTCGGCGGCATGAAGGCAAGTGCCTTCGGCGGTGGCGTGAAGGCGGGCGGCCCCAACTATGTGGCTCAGTTCATGAAGTTCGAGGATGTTCCCGACAAGACACCAGACTACAAGGCAAGCTATCTGAAGGCATGGAAAGATGAGTTCAGCACCATCCGTGACTGGAACCACTGTACAGGCGAGCAGAACCTCTTCCGCTACAGGCCTATCGGCAAAATGGCCATGAGGGTGTTTGCCGACGACAACCTCGAGGATATAACCAAGGTTATCATTGCAGCCCAGATCGCCGGCGTGGACCTTACCGTCAGCATCTATGCTACAGACGAGAAGTATAACAAGGTGAAAGCCCTCGGCGTGAATGTAAAGGGCGAGTCTGTCTCAGAGTTCGCCAACAACATAGGCAACTACGAGCGCGTAAGGATATGCAGCGACAATGTTCCGCCCAGCCTGTTCCAGGCGGCAGCCAAGAACAATGTATATGTGATACTTGGCAAACCTCTGAACGAGGGCCGTGTAGAGCTTGTCAACTATATCCGCGAGCAGAGCATATCATACGAGTATCACCGCTACGGTTCGATGCCGGTGATTCCTGAAGACAAATAGAAAGATTTTGAAAGAAAAGATAATTAACAGCAAAGACATGAATTTTATCATTGAAACATCAGCACGTCACCTTCACGTGACACAGGAGACTCTCGAAATTCTCTTCGGTAAAGGATTTGAACTGGAAGTCCGCAAACCCCTCTCACAGCCCGGTCAGTTTGCAACCAACCAGAAAGTTGAGGTGGTGGGCCCCAAGAGCAGTTTCAAATGCTCTATCCTCGGTCCCGTCCGTCCCGAAAATCAGGTGGAGCTTTCATTCACCGACGCCCGCACACTGGGTATCGTGGCTCCCGTGCGTGAAAGTGCAGATATCAAAGGCAGCGCACCCTGCAAGCTTGTAGGTCCCTGCGGTGAGGTCGAACTCAGCGAAGGTGTGATCATTGCAAAGCGCCATATACACATGACTCCCGCCGATGCAGAGGCATTCGGTGTAACCAACGGCCAGATTGTAAATGTAAAGGTCGAGCAGGCAACAGGCCGCCAGCTTGTATTTGGCGACACAGTTGTACGAGTTTCACCTAAATATGCCCTTGCAATGCACATTGATACCGATGAGGCCAACGCAGCTGCATGCAGCGGTGAAATCACAGGTGTAATCGTTGGATAGTCATTCTCACAAATAACAACATAAGGGGCGCCTCGTCAAGAGACGCCCCTTACTATTTGGAATGAAACTGTGGATTATTCGCCGAGGATTTCCATCAGCTTGATAGCGCACATAGGGATGCGGCTGCCGGGGCCGAAGATAGCGGCTGCACCGGCTTTGTAGAGGAAGTCATAGTCCTGAGCGGGGATTACACCACCCACGATTACAACGATGTCCTCACGGCCGTACTTCTTGAGCTCGGCGATAACCTGAGGGACAAGAGTCTTGTGACCTGCTGCGAGTGATGATACACCGATTACGTGTACGTCGTTCTCAACAGCCTGCTTAACAGCCTCCTCGGGAGTCTGGAACAGAGGACCCATATCAACGTCGAATCCGCAGTCAGCATAGCCGGTCGCAACAACCTTGGCTCCACGGTCGTGACCGTCCTGACCAAGTTTCGCAATCATGATACGGGGCTGGCGGCCTTCTCTCTTGGCGAAGTCTGCAACCATCTGTTTTGCTTTCTCGAACTCAGCGTCCTGTTTGATTTCTGAAGAATAAACACCTGTATTCATACGGATAACTGCTTTATAACGACCTACCACTTTCTCGCAAGCGTCTGAAATCTCACCCAGGGTAGCGCGTACCTTGGCTGCCTCGACAGCAAGCTCGAGGAGGTTGCCGGTCTTGGTCTCGACTGCCTTGGTGATTGCTGCAAGAGCTGCCTGAACTGCAGCCTCGTCGCGGTTGGCGCGAAGCTCTTTCAGACGTGCAATCTGGCTCTCGCGTACCTTGGTGTTGTCTACGTCAAGGATCTCGATAGGATCCTCGTGGTCGAGACGGTACTCGTTGATACCGATGATCTTGTCTACGCCGCCATCGATACGGGCCTGCTTGCGGGCAGCTGCCTCTTCGATACGGAGTTTGGGGATACCGGTCTCGATAGCCTTGGCCATACCGCCGAGTTCCTCAACTTCCTGGATGTGTTTCCAAGCTGCATCAGCAATCTCTTTGGTGAGGCTCTCAACATAGTAGCTACCAGCCCAGGGATCTACGCTCTTGCATACAGAGGTCTCTTCCTGGATGTAGATCTGAGTGTTACGTGCGATACGTGCACTGAAGTCTGTAGGAAGTGCGATAGCCTCGTCAAGCGCATTGGTGTGCAAGCTCTGGGTGTGACCGAGAGCGGCGCCCATGGCCTCGATGCAGGTACGTGCAACGTTGTTGAAAGGATCCTGCTCTGTGAGTGACCAGCCTGAAGTCTGGCAGTGAGTACGCAGTGCAAGAGATTTGGGGTT
>JAGHVP010000187.1 GCA_018064305.1 Candidatus Equibacterium intestinale
GTCTGGGAGTCCATCTCTATGAAGTCTTTCCAGTGCATGAGTCCAAGGTCAAGCAGGGATGCCGAAAGGGTGAGTTTGTTGTCGAGCATCCTGTATGTCGCACCCAGGTCAAATGCCAGACCGAATCCGCCCAGCAAGTCGCCCACCTTGGAAGGCTCGTTGACATCTATGCCGTCAAGGGCAAACTGTCCGCCCGGCTGTGTAGGGATGTTGAGGAGGCCGTTGCCAGCAGCCAGTTCGGCCCTTGCACCGAGGCGCGCGCTCCAGAGATCCTCTGACATTGTGAGGGTGGCGTTGTCTACATTTACGCGGGCATTTGCAATACCCACCAGCACCTTTACCTTCGCACCAACGCGCAGGTGGTTGCCTATGTTGCGCGACTGGCCGAGAGCCACCTCGAGGTAGTTGTCGGTACCCACTCCGAGATTGGAGAAGCTGTATTCATCCTGCGCTCCGAATGTCTTCAGAATCCCAAACAGGTCGTAAGGGAGCGAAAAACCGGTATTTGACTTGAGGTTGATGTCGAATGATGTGAAGGTGCTCTTATTGCCCCATGAGCCGATGGAGAGCAGCTTGGTGCTGATACCTAGGTTCAGCGTGTTGTTCTTGTTGAGCTTGCTCAGGAACTGGTCGGCGCTTATGGAAGGGTTGAGGAAGGTGGTTACACCGCCGGTCTCCATAGGATAGAGGAAAGTGCTCACACCCATGTTGGACCTGATGCTCAGGTTCATAGAACCAACTCCGGCCAGAGCTACATAGCTGCGCTCTGTGGCAAAGGAGGGGTTGAGGTCGTGACAGTATGTGTAGCCGTCCAGAAAATATGCGTTCTGGGCAGAATTCTGTGCAAATGATGCGGCAGAGATGCAGATGCCTGCAATGATGAGTAAAGTCTTTTTCATTATAATGTGCCCTCCACTTTACCGTTGACGAATGCTTTGATGTTCTCAACTTTTATTCCTTGGTTCATATTCAGGGGCTCGCTTGCAGAGCCGTTGCCTTCCACTACAATATTCAGGGTGATTCTTTCAACAGACTCGAGGACGGCCAGAGAATCCATGCTGAATACAAGCTCGATGTGGTTTGTGCTGGGATTGACCAGTGTGCCTGAGGCAACGCTGCCGTTTACCTGCAGCCTGATATCGTCGCAGGGGACGTATGTGTCTTCACCTTCAAGTCTGGTGGCGTCTGCGTCCAGAGTGATTGATGCAGGAATCGAGTTGATGATGTCGAATGTGATCTTGGCTTCGTCCACCTGGCATTTGATGTCGTCGCCCGACGTGAAGTCGAAGCCGTCAATGACCATATTGTAGGGAATCTTCAGTTCGGGGCCGAACTCCACTTCTGTGTCGATGCCTGCCTTCACTTTGAATTCAAGCTTCATGTCGGGGGTTACCGTGAAGTATTCTTTGTCGGTGGTGATGTTGATGTCGGCTATTTCCACCATTTCTGGGAACTTCTTGAACATGCCGCTCATCTGGGTGTCCACTATGTCAATTGCCGGTGCTGCGTGGTTTGTGCCTTTCGGCGACAAAAATGCGTCGGTGGCAGTTCCTGCAGGGAAGTTCATCTTGTCGGGAGAGAAACTGAAGCTGCAGTAGTTCTCGCCGCCTGCAGAGCAGTGGACATCGGCCGACATGGAGATGCCTACCGGCGAGTTGTTTGTAACAGACAGGGTGATGCAGGGATTGGCAAGGTCAAACCTGTAGCCTTCTTCATTGAATTTCTTTCCGGTATCCTCTATATCTATCGGGATGTCGTCAACAAGCCCTTTCAGGTCACACTTCAGCTGTATTGATTCTATCTCGGCCTTGCTGAACTCGTATAAGTAGTTGAAATGAATCTTTTCGGGTATCGGGCTGAAGTCACCGCTTCTTGCAACCACTTTGCCGCGCAGCATCACCTGAGCCTTCATTACAAGTTTCTGCTTGTCGCCCATACTGATGACGCCCTGACCTTCGGGGAGCTTGCGCAGGTCCATGGACTTGCATCTCAATCGGATGTCCTGGCCTGAGATGCAATCTTTGGCGAATGTCACGATGTGGCCGTCGGTGACGGTGAGATTGTCGTCAACCGCCTCGAGCTCCATATAGTCTGGAAATGTCATTGTGGCACCCGCCTTGAGGGTCGCCTTGCCGGTGCTCACAGTAAACTTGCAGCTGAAACCGGTATCTTTGAATACCGCCAGACCTATACCTCTCAGGAATGCGTTGTCGATAACCTTTTCGAAGTCGAGGTTGCAGGGGACAGCCACATCCTTCTCTACGAGCGTGTAATCCGGAGCCAGGCTTTCTCCATGCAGGATTGCAGGTAACAGCACTTCGTCTTCGGCATAGCCAGACATGGGGCCGATGCTTATGTCGGGAACTTCAATGCTGAAGGTTTCGCTGTAGCCTTCCATTACAAGGCGGTAGGTTCCGTCTTCCCCGGTCTTGAGGATTTCATTGTCTTCGCCAAAGTCCAGCAGGTCGCCGAACTTGATCTGGCCGATGCTGCCAACAGGCAGTTTGATATTGACATGCGTCCCGACAGTTGTGTCGATCCTGCCCAGGTTATAGGCCTGGTCGGTGCATGCAACAAAAAGGGCCGCCGCTGCCATGACGGCGGACAGATTCAGTTTCTTCATGTTCTTTTATTTAAATGCAACGTCCAAATATACACCAAAATTGTGAATTGAGCTACTCTCGGGGGTCATCTCTACCTTTGTTTCTTTCTTGTTGATGTCGATGTCGTAGTTCCTGCCCACGTCGTATCTGTAGAAAAAGTCAAGTGCAAGCTCTTGTGTGAGTCTCCACTTCAAGCCTGCTTCGTATCTGTTGCCGCAGATGTAGTTGCCGCTGATGTACGGCGAGTGGTTCAGGGTGTTGCAGAGCTCGTATGAGATATATGGCATGAGG
The DNA here is from genome assembly GCA_018064305.1 of Candidatus Equibacterium intestinale. GTDB lineage: Bacteria > Bacteroidota > Bacteroidia > Bacteroidales > UBA932 > Equibacterium > Equibacterium intestinale. The sequence goes on from JAGHVP010000187.1 coordinate 2,895, forward strand.
GGCTTCGAGAAGAACTTGTAGGATACTTCAGCCTTCGAGCGGAGCTCCAGCTCGGGGTTCACCTTCTCCTTGGGATTGAACTCGCCGGTGCGCCAGGTTGCTACGGGGCGCTCGCGCAGCGACACTTTCCATCTGCCCAGGTGGGCCTGGCCTATGAAGCTGAGGTAGGCGCGGTTGCGGATGTCCCAGTATTTCTCGAATCCAGTGCTTTTCTTACCGTCGTGGTTGATGGCCATGAAACGGTAGGCGGCACCCACTTTGAAGTAGGGGTTCACCTTGTAGGTGGCGCTGAGGGTGGTGTAGCTGCGGTCGAAGGTAGAAACATTCTCTTTGAAGCGCAGCTCCTGGTCGAGTGTGAGATAGAGAGACGGCAGTACATAATACTCAACCTCTGCGCCGGTGCGCAGCAGGATGTCGTCTTCCACCACCTCGGGATTTGTGAGAAGCTCGGGCTCCTGCGAAAATGCAGGCAGAAATGCCAGCAGGGCGGCAAAAAGGGCAAGTGTCTTTTTCATGGCTATTCGAGGCCTTTATATTTGGTGATGCCCTCTATGGAGCTGTAAGTCTTTTCGTTGGTGTAATAGTGCACCTTGATGTATGCCACATCCCTCAGGAAATCGATGTGACCAATCTCTACATTGCAGATTTCCAGCCCTGTGCGCGCCTTGAGGTCGGCAAGCAGCTCGTCTCTCTTCTCAGGCACGATAAGGTCGATCTTGTCGTAAAGGATGATCTTGGTGGCGGTCTGCTTCAGCACCCTGGGGCTTTCCAGAACCCACATCAGAGCCAGCAGCAGGATGTTGGATGCCAGCAGCTCGGCATAAGAGACAGTCATTGCCAGGGCGTTGATAACCGATGCGCCGATGATGATGAAGAGGTAGGTCATCTCGCGGATAGGCACTGTCTCGGTGCGGTACCTTATCATTCCGAAGATGGCGAAAAGACCCAGCGTGAAGCCGATCTGCATGCTTACGTTCTCCATCAGGAAGAGCAGCAGGAACATGGTGGCGCTGAACAGCAGGAAGGTGAAATAATAGTCGCGGCGCTTGCTCTTTGGAAAGTAGAAGCAGTGGACAATCAGAAATGCCACAAGCATGTTGAAGGCGAAGCGGACCACAAGGTTCAGCAGGCTGGTAGACTCGAAAAGGGGCACTCCCAGGAATTCGGCCTGTCCGTAGCTCATATTGCCGTACATCGCTCCGATAGTGGTGTCGATGGCAGCGAAGGTATCACTTTGCAGAATCATAGTTCAGAGGTGTTATTTTACTTATTAATCTTATTTTTTTCTTGAATCTGTTCTTCTTGATCTCTGGGTCGGTCATTGCTGTGCCGATGCAGTACTTGCTTACGCTTATATTTTTGATACGCAGCTCGTTAAGTATCTTCAGCATGCCCGATTCGGCCCTGCCGTCGCGCTTCAGCTCGAGTATGGCCAGCTGCTCCGGGCAGACAGATATGCCGGTGCGCTGGTTGGTGAAGCGGAGGTTGGTGTCTATGGTGACCCTTTCGGTGCGGGCCTTGTTCACCAGGGTGATGCGGTCGAACTCTGTCATCAGGGCGGGCTCGAGGGTGTCTACTGGGAAGTCGCTCTTGTCTTTAAGGTATTCTCTTGCGTCCGGGTCGGCCGTGACGTTCATGAATGCCCCGGGCCTGATGGTGGTGCGCACTTTTGCGGTGCGGCCCTTGTTGCTCTTGTTCTTGACTTCTATGAAGTAGAGGTCAGACTCGACGTACACGCGGCTGCGGATCTTCTGCCTTTTCAGGTGCCTGTTGTGGTGCAGGATGTACATGTCCCTTCCGGGAGTGTCGTAATAGAGGGTGCGGTATGAGCACAGGCGGCACTTGAGCTGGCCGGTTGGCTGCGCTGCGGACTGCTGCTCTGCCGGCTGCTGGAGGGTGGCTGGCTGGTTCGCGGTCTGCTCTGCTGGCTGCTGGAGGGTGGCTGGCTGGGGGGCAGTAGCTGCGGCTTGCTGTTGTGCGGCCGGCTCGGGGATCCTTGCCGTGTCGTCGATCTCCTGCACGAAATAGTTGCTGCCCGCCATTTCAAGGATAGAAAGTACCTGGCTCATCGACGAGATGAACTTGGTGTCTATGCGGTCCATCAGCCTGATCTCTTTCATCTGTGCGATGGTGATGGGATCAAACTGCTCGAGGGCGGCTTCTATCTGCTTATTTTTTGGCATCAGAGAATTCGTAGACAAACTCCTTTATCGAATAGAGCTTGCCGTTGGGCATGTAGTTGTATTGCTTTTTCTTGGTGCCGTCGGCATTGTATTCGTATTTGCGGACACGCTCCGGCTTGTTGCGGCTGTCGTATACTACTTCAGAAGACACTCTTCCGGTTTCGTCGTATTCGGTGGTTACGCGGCTCACCTGACCGTAGGTAGAATACTCGATCTCTTCGATCTTGCGCCCCTGGTCGTCGTAGACATTGACGTGGTCAAGCCACTGAGACTTGCCCTTGGCGTCGGTGTTGTATTCCTTCACTGTGAGGTTCTTGCGCTTGTTGCGCTTCGCAAGGGTTTCGGGGCTTACCTGTGCGTAGGCGCACATCGCCGCCGTGATGATGAGAATTATTGTGGTAAGTATGCGTTTCATTGTTGCAAAATGGTTATAGCAAACAATTTAAGTGTGACAAAAATAGTACCATTTCTAATCAAAAGCAAGAGAAGTGTAGCGGCGCAGATAGAACTGGTCTATGGTGCCGGCGCCCTTCTTCGTGACTATGAAACGCACTATCTCGGCCACTTCTTCGGGCTGGATTAGTTCGTCTGGGTTGATGTCGGGCCGCATCTTCTTCACCATCTCGGTGGCCACGCCGCCCGGGGATATCAGATGCACTCTGATGCCGAATGGCTGCACCTCTTTGGCGAACACTTTTGTGAAGCCTGTGAGGGCGTGCTTGCTGGATGAGTACACCGACTGGTTGATGTAGCCTTTGAAGCCCACCACCGATGCGATGTTGATGACTATCGGCTTCTGTGACTGCTTGAGGTAGGGGAGTGCGGCCTTGCTTATGAAGAAGGGCGCCTTTGCGTTCACGGCAAAGATCGTGTCCCACTGCTCTGGGGTGACTTCGGTAAAGCTGCCGGCCTGCGACAGTCCCGCGCAGTTCACAAGCACGTCTATTCCGCCCAGCGCCTCCACGGTCTCTGCCACTACTTTTTCGTATGATGCAGGGTCCTCCAGGTCCGCCGCAATGCAGACAGTTCTGGTGGTGGCGGCGGGTGCTGCGGCAACGGCTGGTTCAGCTGCGGCCGGTGCTGCGCACTGTGCCTCTGCTACAGCCGGTGTCTCTGCTGCGGTCGGCATTCCGGCTGCTGTGGCGCATACCGCTGTCGGTGCTGCGGTGGTGCATGCTACGGCGGAGGCATCTGCTGTGCGCTCCACCTCTGCGGCGGTGGCGGCAAGGGCGGCTGCGTCGCGGCCCACCAGTGCCAGGTCATATCCGCAGGCTGCCAGTTCAAGGGCAATCGCTTTCCCGATTCCGCGCGATGCTCCGGTTACAAGTGCTATCATAGTCTTTCCTCCAGCATAGTTTTCAGCGGGGTGAGTCCGAGGCTGCGGTAAAAAGCCATTGCACCCGGGTTCAGCTCCCACACGTTCAAGGTGATGTTATGGCAGTCATGTTCCGTGGCGGCCTTGCGCACCGCTTCATACAGCGCAGTGCCGATATTCTGCCGGCGGTGCCCGTCATCAACGCAGATATCATCCACATAAAGCGTTTTGATGTCGGTAAGAAGATGGCTGCCAAGATGTTGCTGAAATATGCAGAACGAATGTCCGCACACCTTGCCTTCGCCGTCCTCTGCTACAAGCAGCAGCTGCCCGGGATCGTCCATGATTGCTTTCAGCTCATCATCGGTGTATTTGGTGGCCTTCTTGAAGATGTCGGGCCGCCCCAGATGATGCACCATGTTCACCTGCTCCAGCAGATGCAGAATTGCCGGCACATCGTTGTACCGCGCCTCCCGCACGCTGCAGCTGGTACCATCATTGCGTACCTTGCCACAGTCTACATCTCCGCTGCGGGTACTTTCTCCGCTGCGGGCATCTCCGTAGCGGGTACTTCCGCCGTTGCTTGCACCTCTGTGGCTGGTAATCTCTCCGCTGCCGGCTGCGTATGTTTCCTGCTTTGCCATAACTTGTTTAATCACGGAAAGTTAGCACTATTCCACGATTATCCCAAATTTTTGATGGTGCCTTCGCCCTCCGACACCGGCTTAGTGCTTCGTGGTACACCCGCCTGCCCTGATCCGCATTCGTGACATTCATCGTCATCTGGAATGTGGCTTATAGGCATATCTAGGGCAGATGATGTGTGACGATGAGGCGGAAATGGCTGCATCTTCACATAGAATACGGGCTCCACGTGGCTCTGGTGCTGGTTATGAGTGACGATGAATGTCACGAAACGGTCCGCAGCCCGAAGCGTGGTCATTGGGCTGCTGCCTTGTGCATAACGGATATGCCGCTTGAATCGGTTCAGATAGGTTGCTGCTCCGGTCGTGGCGATATGGCGATATGGCGGTGACGGGGGTGACGGCGGTGACGGGGGTGACGGGGTATGAT
>JAGHVP010000048.1 GCA_018064305.1 Candidatus Equibacterium intestinale
GAATAAATGTATATTTTTGTTTAAAATAACACGAGAATATAAACCATTAAATACAGTTTGACATGAAAAAAACTCTTTTAGTTATTGCTGCAATGTTTGCATTGGTAATCTCTGCAAACGCACAGGCAAAATTCGGTGTACAGGGCGCAATGAGCCTGGCAAAAATGGCAAACGGCGGTTCAGGTGAGAGCATTCTCAGCTGGCAGGCAGGCGTAGTTTTCGACTATGACTTCCAGAGCAACCTTTATCTCAGCACAGGCCGGTCCCTACGCAGGATACTGCATCGGTGCAGCATGGTATTTCTAAACCAACCCGCAATATTACTGAAAGGGCGGCCCCGGCGGGCTGCCCTTTTGTTTTATAGAAAATAATCCTAAATTTGCTCTGATTTAAGCATCAGTCCGGAAATGGAAGAATACGACAACAGATACAAATGGTCTCAGGCCGCGGCAAAAGGTCTGATTCTGGCAGGCGCCTGCATTGCATTGACCGCCCTGACATACCTCAGCTCAAGTGTATTGCTGAACTCTGTCCTACAGATTGGCAGGACATTCCTGTGCATATGGCTGCTCATACGCTTCATGCAGGAATACAACCGCACCACCGGCCAGCCGGCCATGGGATTTGCGCGTGCCACAGTGCTGCTTTCATCAATTATCTGCGCATTCTTCGATGCAGCCAGCTACATGTGGCTCTTCCCCAGTCTCAAGGAAACAGTCGAGGCCGCATTCAATGAAGCTGTCATGCAGATTCCCGAAGAGGGACGGTACTTGATGGAGAACATGATGGACAGCATGCCCAAGTGGACCTTCATCGTAGGGTTCCTCAAGGATTATGTCATTGGAATAATAGCCGCCGCCATAGCAAACTCCAGCATCAACAGTAGAAACTCCATCTTCGACGGTACAGAAAAAGAAGAAGAGGAAGACGAACTTGCATAAAAACAGCCTGACATGGACCTATCAATAGTTGTTTCACTTTTCAACGAAGAAGAATCCCTGCCCGAACTTCTCGAAAACATCCGCAATGCTTTCGCAGACCGGCCGGTGGAATACGAAGTCATAATGGTTGACGACGGCAGCACCGACGGCTCGTGGGCCTGCATCAATTCACTCAAAGAGAAATACAGCAACATCCGCGGCATCAGGTTCCGCCGCAACTACGGCAAATCAGCCGCGCTGTACTGTGGTTTCGAAGCCGCAACGGGCGACATAGTGGTAACGATGGACGCCGACCTGCAGGACGACCCGCAGGAGATTCCAGAAATGATGCGTATGATAAAGGAAGACGGATACGACCTGGTATCGGGCTGGAAGCAGACACGCCACGACAATGTCCTCACAAAGAACATCCCGTCGAAGCTTTATAACTGGGCTGCGCGTAAAGTGACAGGCATCAGGCTCCACGACATGAACTGCGGGCTGAAAGCTTACCGCAGCGAGGTGGTAAAAAACATCGAGGTCTACGGCGAGATGCACCGCTTCATCCCCTATCTGGCCAAGAATGCAGGATTCTCAAACATCGGTGAGAAGGTGGTGCACCACACTGCCCGCAAATACGGTAAAAGCAAGTTCGGCATAGAAAGGTTCATGAACGGATTCCTGGACCTGATGAGCATCTGGTTCCTTCAGAAATTCGGACGCAAGCCTATGCACCTTTTCGGGCTCATGGGCACCCTGACTTTCTTTGTTGGTGCTGTAATTGCCGTATGGCTGATTGCCGCAAAGCTTGTGCATCAGAGCAACGGGGCATATTTCCGCGCAGTCACGGACCAGCCCCTTTTCTACCTTGCCCTTGTAGCGCTGCTGATAGGCACACTGCTGTTCCTCACCGGTTTCCTGGCAGAACTTATATGCCGCAACGTCGAGGGGCGGAACAACTACAATATCAGAGAGACCCTATAGCTTGTACTTGTCAATCAGTTCACCTGCAGCGGCGAACGAGTCAAGCTTGCCTTCAAGCACTGCGTCCTCATAGTCAGGAAGCAGCTTTTCAATCACCGGATTCTCGTAGAACATGTTCTTGAGGGAATCGTTGATGCTCTCGTACATCCAGTAGCGTGACTGCTCACGGCGTTTCTTCTGGTAATAACCGTTGCCCTGCACAAGGGCGAAGTAATCTTCTATCTTCTGCAGGATCTCTGTCAGACCGGTTTTGTTGACAGCTGAAGAGACGAGTGCCGTGGGCACCCAACCAGACTCTGTAGGGGGGAACAAGTGCAGCGCATTGGCATAAAGGGCACGTGCCATATTGGCCTTCTCGACATTGTTTCCATCAGCCTTTGTAATGGCAATCAGGTCTGACATCTCCATAATGCCGCGCTTGATGCCCTGAAGGTCATCTCCGGCTCCGGAGAGCATAAGCAGCAGGAAGAAGTCGCTCATGGAATGGACGGCAGTCTCGCTCTGCCCCACTCCTACTGTTTCTATGAAAATCACGTCATAGTCCGCAGCTTCGCAGAGAAGGATTGTCTCACGTGTGCGGCGTGCCACTCCGCCAAGCGATCCGGCGCTGGGGCTGGGGCGGATGAAAGCCTTGGGGTCGTTGCTCAATGTCTCCATCCTGGTCTTGTCGCCGAGTATCGAGCCCTTGCTGCGTTCGCTCGACGGATCGATCGCCAGCACAGCCAGCTTGTGCCCCTTGGACGTAAGATATGAGCCGAACGCCTCTATGAACGTACTCTTACCGGCACCGGGAACGCCGGTGATGCCGATACGCATTGTCTTCTTTGTGGATGAAATCCGCTGGCAGCGGGCGATTATCTCATCAGCCACCTTGCGGTGTGCCGGCGAGAGGCTCTCCACCAGGGTGATTGCCTGGCTCAGGACCGTTGTGTCACCGGAAGTTATCCCATCCATATATTCATCCACGCTCTTGAGTGCGGGACGGCGGTAACGGCCCGCCTTCAGATACGGATTGATCTGGGGAGGCTGTGCCACACCGTTGTTGATGACAAGTGCAGACTCGTCATTCTTGTAATCATCAAAAAAATCTCCTTGTTTTTCCATTTGTCCTGCTATTTGACAATACCGTTGACGAAGAAGTCGAGGCGGGGGCGCAGAGGCGAATTGGTGGTGAATGTCAGCACGCTTACAAACTCTCCTGCGTCAATGCCCGAAGTATTGAACTTGATCTTGAACTCGGCACTCTTGCCCACTGCAATCTTGACAGGCCCCTGTGTAAGGATCTGTGCGTTGCCGTCCTCACTGTCAATCTTGTATATTGTGAGTGGGCTCTTGCCTGTATTCTTTATGACAATTGTATGATCCACAACTTTACCTTTCGACACTTCTCCCATATCAAGATATCCCTGGTCGAAAGTGGGGATCGGCCCTTTGTCGCGCATCGCCTGCGTGTATCCGTCAAAGTCTTCCGCAATCACAGCCACAACCTTGAGCTTCTCGGCAGCCTGTTTCCCGTCTATCGAGAATGATGCAAAGTATTCATTCTTTCCCCATTTCTTCTCGCCGTTGGCAGTGTTTACAGTATAAGTTATTGTAGACTTGCCGTTTGCAGGGACAGGATTGGGAACGATTGCAACACTCAACGCAGGATCCTCACTCTTCACTGTGACTTTCACAGGCGACTTGGAGAGGTTTGCTATGGTTGATGCATCTGACTTGGCCTTGCCCTGGTACATGTTGCCTACAAGGAATGTCGTCTCCTTTGTTGCAAGCACATCTCCTATCTTGTGAGTGTACATCTCCTTGAGAGTCATCTTCTTGCCGTATACCGTGCCCTTTATCTGCAGCACAACGGGGCGGTTCACACCTGAAATATATGCTGTCACAGATTTCTTGAAAGGAAAAGGCCCCTGGTCGTTCTTGAACATGACCTTTATGCTGCCGGTCTTGCCGGGCATCACGGGCTCGCGTGTCCATTTTGGAATGGTGCAGCCGCAGCTCGACACCACATTGTGGACCACAACGGGCTTCTTGCTTATGTTCTTGAATTCAAATGTGCACTCTACATTCTTGTCAGAGAGGAGTATGTCACCGAAGTCGTGGATCTTCTTGCCGAACTTCACAACTTCCTCTTCAGGTCTGGCATCATTTGTGCTGTTCTGAGCGCCTGCCGTAAAAACCAGTGCTGCAAAAAGCACTGCGGCGAATGAATTTTTTACAAAAGTTTTCATACTCATATAAAATTGAGACGACGGCTGTAAAGCAACTATTATGCTAAATGCCCACAAATATACTACATATTGACAAAAAAAGCTTATATTTGCAACTATAAACCAATAAACAACAATTACTATGGCTTACAAGATTTCAGAAGACTGCGCTGCATGCGGCACTTGTATCGATGAATGTGCAGTAGGTGCTATTTCTGCAGGTGACATATACAAGATCGATCCTGACATGTGCGTTGAATGCGGTGCCTGCGCTGACGTTTGTCCTATCGGCGCCATTGCAAAGGCTGAAGAGTAACCAGCCTTCACTTTTCATCACAGACTAGAAGAAAAAGTGGCCTGACAAAGGTCACTTTTTCTTTTTATTATTTTTATTGGTATATTTGTAGATTGTAATCAATTTACGAAACAGTAATTATGGGTTTTATCAAGAAACTATTCGGAACTAAGGCAGACAGGGACCTTAAACAGCTCACCCCTATCCTCAACAAGATACTTGCTGAATACGACCGCATCGACAAACTGAGTGACGACGGGCTCCGCGGGGAGTGCGCCGCACTGAAGGCGAAGATCGCGGCCCGCACAGCCAGCCGCGAAGAAGAGGCGGCGAAGATCCGCGAACAGCTTGCAGATGTAGAAATAAGCATATCTGAAAAAGAAAAGCTTGCAACAAGGCTGGACAATCTTGTAAAAGAGATCGACGAAGAGATAGAAAAAGCTCTTGACGATGCACTGCCTGAAGCATTCGCAATAATGAAGTCGACAGCACGCCGTTTTGCACAGAACGAAACCATCCGCGTCACTGCCACCGACTTCGACCGCGACCTCAGCACCGACCACGACTTCGTGTCTATCGACTGTGACTTTGCGATATGGAAAAACACCTGGTACGCAGGCGGCAACCCCACCACATGGGATATGGTTCATTACAACGTCCAGCTCATCGGCGGTATCGTACTGCACCAGGGCAAGATCGCCGAGATGGCGACAGGTGAAGGAAAGACACTGGTTGCAACACTGCCTGTATTCCTCAACGCACTTGGAGGCAAAGGTGTACACGTTGTCACTGTCAACGACTACCTGGCGAAACGAGACTGCGAATGGATGGGTCCCCTCTATCAGTTCCACGGACTGAGCGTTGACTGCATAGACAAGCACGAGCCCAACAGCGAGGGCAGGAAGGCGGCATACAGGTGCGATATCACCTTCGGCACCAACAACGAGTTCGGCTTCGACTACCTGCGTGACAACATGGCCATCAACCCCAACGAGCTTGTTCAGAAAAAGCATCACTTCGCAATCGTGGACGAGGTCGACTCGGTGCTTATCGACGATGCCCGCACCCCTCTCATCATTTCAGGTCCGATGCAGCGCGACACAGACAGCACATGGGGCGAATACAAGCCGTATGGCGAGAAGCTCTACAGCGCCCAGCGCCAGATTGTGAGCCAGTTCCTCAACGCGGCCAAGAAGCTTACCGCCGACGGCAGGGTAAAGGATGAAGGAGAAATCAAGCTTCTCAAGGCGTACAAGGGGCTGCCGAAATATACGCCCCCCATCAAATATCTTAGCGAGCCCGGCATCAAGGTCATCCTGCAGGAAGCAGAATCCAAGATAATCAGAGAAGCATTTACAG
>JAGHVP010000180.1 GCA_018064305.1 Candidatus Equibacterium intestinale
AAACCATAAAAAAATAAAGGCCGGTTCAAACAACTTATGACCCGGTCTCAAGTAAAATATGTGTTTGGTTAAGAATCAGTTAATCTGCAATGCTACAGTGCCATTGTGTGATATACGTTCTGAACGTCCTCGTCGTCTTCAAGCTTTTCGAGAAGCTTCTCTACAGACTCTTTTGCCTCGGGTGCAAGCACCTTGGGCTCGATGTTGGGGAAGCGGTCGAACTTTGCTGACATGATTTCGTAGCCGTTGCTCTCGAGATACTGCTGGATCTTGAACATTGCGGTGTATTCACCGTAGATCATGATAACCTTGGGGTCGTCTTCGAGGTCGGGGTCGCCGCCGTCACGAAACACTTCCTCTGCACCGAAGTCGATGAGTTCGAGCTCGAGCTCTTCGAGGTCGACGTCTTCACGGTCTTTCACTGTGAACACACTCTTGCGGTCGAACATGAACTCTACGCTGCCTGATGTACCGAGAGCACCGCCGAACTTGTTGAAGTAGCTGCGTACATTGGCAACAGTACGGTTGTTGTTGTCGGTTGCAGTCTCGACGAGGATTGCGATACCGTGAGGGCCGTAGCCTTCGTAAACGATCTCCTTGTAATCGCCCTGGTCCTTGTCGGTTGCCTTCTTGATAGCGCGCTCGACATTCTCCTTGGGCATGTTCTCTGAACGGGCCTCCTGGAGGAGTGCACGGAGACGGGGGTTGCCTGTTACATCGGCGCCGCCCTGTTTAACTGCAATAGTGATTTCCTTACCGATCTTGGTAAAGGTTTTGGCCATGTGACCCCAGCGTTTGAACTTACGCTCTTTTCTGAACTCAAATGCTCTTCCCATATCTTTCTTTAATTATTTGGCGCTGTTGATGCGTGAGATGTACTTGTCAATGTCGACAGCCTCGATAGTGTTGGGATATTTCACCTTGATCTGCTTGTAGCATGCGAGTGCCTCTGCAGTGTTGCCAAGATCCTCGGCAGCGATGCCGGCCTTGAGAAGGTAGTTGGCAGCGAAGTCGTTGTCGGCCATTGCTGCGGCAGCCTTGTAAGACTTGAGGGCGGCGGCGTTGTTGTCGAGACCTGCATAAGCGTCACCCATGCAGCAGAGTGCCCTTGCCTTCATGATCTTGTCTTTGCTCTTGTAGCTCTTGAGGTAGTTGAGCGCCTCGCTGTAGTTCTTGAGCTGGAGCTGGCATGCAGCTGCCTCGAAGAACACACCGTTGCCTGCTTTCTTACCATACTCGCTGATGATGTCGGCAAGACCGGGCACGTTGCCGTCGCCGTTGAGCGCCTGCTCGAAGTTGGCCTGCTGGAAATATGCTTCAGCGGGAGCTGCGGCAGCCATTGCGGCTTCCTTGGCGGGTTTGAACACAAACTTGCTGAGGAGCATGATTGCTGCAACTGCAAGTACGATGACGGTTACGATTGTTGTGAGTGTTTTGCCGTTCTCTTTGAGAAATACCTCTACACTGGAAACAGCCTGGCTTACAGCCTGGTTGTTTTCTTCCTGGATGTTTTGATTGTTAGCCATTATGATTAATTTTTTAGTTTTCAATTTTAAGGAACGCAAAATTATAATAAAAATGCAAAACCACAATAAAATTTGTATTTTTGCGACTGTATGTATTTGCGAAAAATCACCCTTCAGAACTTTAAGAATATCAGGGATGCCCACCTTGAGTTCTCCCCGCGCATAAACTGTGTGAGCGGCAGCAACGGTGAGGGAAAGACCAACCTTCTGGATGCGGTCTACTACCTTTCTATGACAAAGAGCTACTTCAGGGCGCCCGAGCAGTTTTCATGCACCATGGGTGAAAGCCAGATGGTGATAAACGGTGAATATGTGAAGAACGACGGCACCGAGGCCATGGTGGCTGTCCAGCTGGCAGGCGAACAGAAGACATTCAAGTCTGACCACAAGGTGTGCACGAAGCTGTCAGAGCATATCGGCAGGTTCCCCATAGTGATGATATCCCCGTCAGACACCTCCCTCATAAACGACAGCGCCGAGTCGCGCCGCCGCTTCATGAACATGCTCCTGTCCCAGACCGACAGGGAGTACCTGCGTGCCGTTCAGTCATATAACAAGTTGCTGCAGTACCGCAACAAGCTGCTCAAGGAAGAGAACGTCAATGCCGAACTTGTGGATACAATCTCTTTCAAGATGTCTCCGTTCGCCCAGTATGTCTATGAAAAGAGGGCGGAGCTGATAGAAGGTCTCACTGCCACTGCAAAGGAATACTACAGGATGATGTCTGACGGGAAGGAGGAGATATCGATGCTCTACCGCTCTGACCTTCAGAAAAACAACATGTACGACCTGCTCACCGGCAGCCTGCACCGCGACATGCTCCTCCGCTACACCGGCTGCGGAGTACAGCGCGACGAGATAGAGTTCATGATGAACGGATATCCTATCCGCGAATACGGCTCCCAGGGGCAGCAGAAGACATTCCTCCTGGCTCTCAAGCTTGCGCAGTTCGACATAATGCGCCGCTGGTACGGGTCGGCCCCTATACTTCTTCTCGACGATGTGTTCGACAAGCTCGACGCCTCGCGCGTGGAGTTCCTCCTGAAGCTTGTCTCCGGCGAAGATTTCGGCCAGATCTTCATAACCGACTGCAACAGTGTGCGTCTTGAAAGCATCATCGGCAGGATGGATGTACCTTCTATGATGATAGGCGTCACTGCCGGCGTATTTTCTGTGGAAATGGTTTCCAAAAAAGCGGAGGATGGTGAATGAGGAGGGAGGAGACCTTTCTGATGGGCGATGCCCTGGCGCGTTTCCTTGGCAATGACGAGATGGCGCAGACAATCAGGTTCGCACGGGTTCATGCGGCCTGGGATGCCGTTGTCGGGCCCATGGTGGTGAAAGCCACGATGAAACGTGTG
>JAGHVP010000100.1 GCA_018064305.1 Candidatus Equibacterium intestinale
GATACTGTTGATAGTGTCATGCTACTCCAACAGCCTCCACTACCTGTATTGCGAGTTCGTCCGTATCCTATTCTCGGACATAAGGCTCCTTTTCAGGGGAGACCTCCAGAAAAAATACGACTCATTGAAAAATCAACCGATATGAGACGCATTATTCCAGTTGCCTTGATATGCATCCTTGCATGCTCCAAGGCTCTTGCCGGTGACGGCGACGTCGTCAAGACCGGACTCAATTTCGGCCCGCTTCCAGTGGTGGCCTACGATGCCGACAAAGGCTTCCAATACGGAGCCCTGCTCAACATCTTCAACTACGGGGACGGCACCAACTACCCGAACTACGACAGCAAATGGTACTTCGAGGCATCTTTCTTCACAAAGGGCTCGCAGCTGTACCAAGTGATGTATGACAATAAGGAACTCATTCCGGGCGTCCGCTGGTCCAGCGCAATCGCTGCCACCGTGGACAAGGCCATGGATTTCTACGGCTTCAACGGCTACCAGTCATACCTCAATGCCGACGCGATCGCTGCCGGCAAAGAAGGCTCCAGCTACCTCTTCACGCCGTTCTACCGCATGTCCAGGGTGCAGATCCTGGCACAGACCGACTTCATAGGCAAGATAGCCGACAGGTTCAGCTGGGAGGCCGGCTACCACGCAAGCTATTTCAAGATCGGCAGCATCGACTATGCCAACATCAACAAAGGCAAATCGGACGCACAGGCCTATCCTGTAACGGAGCCGACCCTCTACGACAGCTACTGCAAATGGGGCATCATCTCCGAAGACGAAGCTGAAGGCGGCTTCACCAGCAGCGTGCGCCTCGGACTCGTCTACGACTCCCGCGACAAAGAAGGCGCCCCTTCACGCGGAATATGGGCAGAGGCCCATCTGCAGGCCGCTCCGAAGTGGCTCGGCACCACCAACCCTTACACCCGCTATTCGTTTACCTGGAGGAACTATCTCCCGATAATCAGCAATGATGTGCTGACTTTCGCCTACAGGCTCAACTATGAAGGCACCATCGGTGACAACGCACCGTTCTACGTGCTCCCATATATCACCGTGATGGGCGAGAACTGCGATAAAGACGGCATGGGCGGCTACAGGACCGTGCGCGGTATCCTGCGCGACAGGGTCTGCGGCCTTGACATGGCTTCATACAATGCCGAATTCCGCTGGCGTTTCACCCACTTCACCCTCGGCAAGCAGAACATCGCCCTCGGCCTCAGTGCCTTCAGCGACGGCTCTGTAGTGACCCGCGACCGCGACCTGACCTTCAACTACTCCAAGAATGCGGCGGACTATGCGCAGCAGCTGGCCCTTTACAACAAATACGTCGATACCAGCGCAGCCGACAAGCTCCACATCACCGCAGGTGCCGGTTTCCGTTTCATCATGAACGAGAACTTCATCGTTGCAGTAGAGTACGGCAAGCCGCTTACAAACCTTATGAAAAACAGCTCCCACTACAACCAGGACGGTACGGGAGCCTTCTATATCAACACCGGATTTTTATTCTAGAAACATATGAAGAACATTTTTGCAGCCACACTGATACTTCTTGCATCGGTAACGCTTTCAGCTCAGACAAAGCCGACCATCAAATGGCCTGACTACAAATTCGAAACGGTAAAGGCCAACCCTATCACCTCTGTAAAGAACCAGAACCGCAGCGGCACCTGCTGGGCTTACTCTGCAATAGGACTTGTCGAGTCCGAGATCATCAGGATCAATAAGATC